>CAZLCF010000102.1:0-9973 GCA_964557905.1 uncultured Rikenellaceae bacterium
AATCCTTTTCAGTCTGGGTCTCGCTTTCATGCTGATGTCAATCATAAGGAACCAGGCTATAACCTTTCTTATACTGCTTGGGATAGCTGCCCTAGACATATTCTGGCTTTACTACCGAATGGGATCAATTTTTGACTATATGGCATTCGGGCTTCCCGTTTTTAAATCGGGAGTAATAGGATTTGATAACCTGGATTTTATCCTGAACCAGCGTCTTATTTACTTATTCCTTGGGCTGGCATTTGTATTTTTAACAGTTTTGTTATTCAGGAGATTGCCTCAGTCAAAACCGTACACCATCCTTAGTTATATCTTTCTGGTCATATTCATGGCTGGAGCAGCTGTCTGTGCCTACAATACGTATTCTTTGTACAAGAATGATATTGATGAAAAAAACCTGGTAATTGAAACAAACAGACAGTTTGAAAATAGAAATTTTGTCAGCCTGACTGATGCAGCAATTGATTTTTTGCATAAGGGAAAATCATTTGAGGCATCTGCTGCACTGAAATTCGTAAATGACAATAAAGAAAGTCTCGACAAATACCTGTTTTCACTTAATTCCGGTTTAAATGTCATTGGTATTTCTTCCGGCGGAAAACAACTCAGCTTCAAAAAAACACACCACATAATAGAAATTGATGCTTTTCAACCTCTTCTTCCGGGACAGGAGGACAGCGTCGTCATTTCTTATTCAGGCACTATAAACGAATCATTCGGTTATCCCGATGTTACTGATAATATTAAGGAGAATCCATACAGGATTGAAATGCTGAACGTAAACAAACGACAGTCATTCATTTCGGAGGAGGTTGTCCTTTTAATCCCCGAACTGCATTGGTATCCTGTTCCGGGACTCAATTATTATCCTTCCAACCCGGCCAGGATAAAAGTCGATTTCACTAACTATACATTGCGTGTAAAGACCATGAATGATCTGATGCCGGTATCCCAGGGGATAATGAAGTCAGAGGATGGATATTCTATTTTTGAGCCTGAATCGCCTCTCACGGGGCTGACCCTTGCAATAGGTGATTACAGATCGGATACATTGAAAGTCGATACCATTAAATATATCACATATTATTTCCCCGGGAACGATTATTATAAAGAAGCTCTGGCAGAAATAAAAGATACCCTGCCATTGCTCGTAAAAGGTATAATGAGAGATCTGGAAGTAAGTTTTTCCACAAAATATCCCTTTAAGACACTTAGTCTTCTTGAAGTGCCTGTCCAGTTTTATTCTTTACCCAGGATGAGCACACAGACCAGGGCCGAAGTACAGCCTTCAATGGTCCTTCTCCCCGAGAAATTGTCCACCACCCAGGGGGCAGGTTTCGAGAGACGATTCAGGCGCAACAAGAAAAGAATGGCCAGGAATAACGAGGTTATTACTGACAAAGAGCTGCAGGTAAGGATATTCAATGACTTTATAAGGAATACTTTCATCAGCGGGCAATATCTCAATTACAGTAACGGGGTGATTACAAATGAACCGGTACGATACCGACTCGGGCCCAGTTTCTATTTTTATAAGAATAATTTCTTTTCATCGGATTATCCGGTTATCAATGCAGTCTTCGAGTCTCATCTCCAGAAAATAGACATTCCGCAGGAAGACGACTACAGATCATACTTTGGCCAGCTCTCTGATATTGACAGGACAAACCTGATCTTCAGGTCTGCAAGCTTCAGAGACCTGCTTGCGATGAATCCATCGATCGATACGATCAGGTTAATACTGACAATGAAGGGAGATTATATTTTTAACCTGTTAAGGTTGAAGGCAGGTATTGAAGAGTTTAATGAATGGTTCAGGGAGTATGTAGATGTTAATACTTTCCGGAGTGTAAATATAGAAGAGTTCAGCGATGATATCAGGGACAGATTCGGATATGACTTCTATCCTTACCTGTATGACTGGTTTAACACAAAAGAACAGCCGGGATTCATGTTTACCGATCTGCAGGTCAATGAAATAGTTATTGATGACAGGGCCAGGTACCGTGTCACTTTTGTTGCGTCGAATCCCGAATCCGTTGCCGGGATCTTTAATGTTTCCTTCAGGACAGGAGGACCGGGAAGCGGTACCCGCCAGACGTCGATATCAGCCCAGCAAGGTGTCGGGGGAACTTATTCGATCTCAGAGCAGGGAAGGGGAATGGATGTTGCTGATATCTCAAAGATTGTATTGCTAGTACCTGGAGAGGCAAAAAAAATCAGGCTAATTCTTGATACAGAGCCCCGGTCAATGCTGATTAATACACTTTTTGCACAGAATATACCGGGAGAGATCAACATGCCTATTGATGAAATTTTAAAATCAAAAAATAAAAATGGTGATTCTGACGGGGAGGAGTTGCTGGAGTCGATGCCGGAGTTTTCATACCCCGGTGAATCAGTTGTTGATAATGAAGACGACGGATTCTATGGGGGTTTGAGACAAACCCAGAGCCCTCTGAAAAAGATCCTGGGGATAACAGCTATCAGGGGTGAAATGTATCAGCAGGTGCGCAGGTATGATCGCCCCAATTACTGGCAACCTGTGATTCTTTCAGACTATTACGGGAAATATGTGCTCTCATCGGTATATACAGCCGGAGGTACAGGTGACAGATCTGTAACATGGACCACAGGAATTGATGAAGCCGGTTATTATGATATCTATTGCTACATTGGGAAAGCCAGTGAAAGAGTTACAGTCAGGACAGGAGGAAGTGGACTTCTGCCGCCGGGAGAAGAACAAAGGAGAGAGAGCATTTACAAGGACATGCATTATAAAATTTATCATGATGAAGGCGTTGAGGAAATAACTATGGATTTTGAGAATGCAGAAGCAGGATGGAATAACATGGGACGATATTATATCTCATCAGACAGTGCAAAGGTTGAGCTTACAAATCAATCGGCAGGTAGGGTGGTCCTGGGAGATGCGATTAAGTGGGTGAAGGTAAAATAACCGGCGACCGGCTGCCGGTTACCGGCTACCGGTGAGGAAGAATAACAAATGAAGAAACAAGAATATTGAAAAACAATAAAATGAAAGATCTATTCATAAAAACCAGGTCATTGTTTTTTATGCTATTTTTACTGATAATCAGTAATTTACAAGGGGTATGTCAGAAAGGGCTGACTCTTGAGGAAGCGCTGAAGATTGCTGAGACAAATAGTCCGACAATGAAAAAGACAAGGCTCAGCCTGGTAAGAAGCCAGGAGAACCTGAATGCACAGAATGCAGCATTGAAATCGAGCTTCTCCCTGTCAATAAATCCGATTGGCTACAGCCAGAACAGGACTTTCAATGAGCTGATCTCAGAATGGAATTCAACAAAGACAACTGAAAGCTTCGGCCTGTTCACCGTATCACAGCCGATAGTCCTTACCGATGCACGAGTCTCCCTGACCAACAGATTTGGGTATACCGACTCATACAGTGAATATTCTGATAAGACGACAAAAGGATTCAGCAATAATCTCTCTCTTAGTCTTGACCAGCCATTGTTTACCTATAATCGGACAAAGCTTCAGCTCAGGGAATTAGAGCTTGCCCTTGAAAATTCACAACTGAACTATGCAATCCAGCTTTTATCGCTTGAGAAAATGGTTACCCAGGGATTCTATTATGTTTACCAGCAGCAGCAGAGCCTTGAAATAGCCCGCCAGGCTTATCAGAATATGAGGCAAAGCTATGAAGTCTCCAAAAATAAAGTCGATGCCGGTATTTCGCCGCGTGAAGAGATGTTCCAGGCTGAACTTAACCTTGCCACTACAAGATCGGATTTCGAGAACAAGCAGGTCTCTCTCGATAATGCCAAGGACGATTTTAAGATCATGATAGGAATGAGTCTTTATGAGGATCTAATTGTCCTGCCAAATATCGCAGTGGATACTGTCAAAATAGATATAGCATTTGCGATTGACCAGGGACTGGCAAACAGGATGGAACTGAGACAGAGGAAGATAAGTATTGAAGAATCTGAGTTTGAACTTATTCAGACCAAATCGCTTAATGAATTCAAGGGAAGCCTTGGCCTTTCAGTCGGACTGTTCGGTGATAATGAAAAATTCGGTGATGTATATGACAATCCCACAGATAATGAAAGTGTCTCCCTTTCGCTTATAATTCCATTATGGGACTGGGGAGAAAAAAAATCACGCATCAAGGCATCAGAGGCAACAATTGAAACTGCTAACATATCGCTGGAGGAAGAACAGAATGATATAATCCTCAGCATCAGAAAGGTTTACAGGAACCTGCTCAACCTTCAGAACCAGATCGGGATTGCACAACAGAATGTCACCAATGCACAGCTTACCTATGATCTGAATCTTGAAAAATACAAGAATGGTGACCTGACAGGGATGGATCTGAATATCTATCAGAACCAGCTTTCGGAAAAACAGCTTTCATATACCAATTCACTTATAGAATATAAGCTGGAGCTCCTGAATCTTAAAATACAGACTCTTTATGATTTTGAAAATAAAAAGCCTGTCACCCCGGTAATGTCTTTGGAATAAAAATTATAACAATAATAAAATGAAGAAAGATCTAATCTTAGTAGCAGCTGCACTTATAGCGTTCACCGCATGCAGAAACCAGGATCAGAACCTGACAGCAGATGTTGAGATACCTGTTTCAGTAGAAGAACTCAAGCTTAAAACTATTGAGGAGTTTATCAATACAACGGGTACAGCTTTCCCGAAAGGAGAAATAGAACTTAAAACAAAAATATCCGCTACATATTTTCTTGAGAAAAATCCGCAGACCGGCAGGATGTGGCAGATGGGCGACAAGGTAAAAACGGGTGACCTTATTGCCAGGCTCGAGGATGAGGAGTATGTAAATTCCGTGAAGATGGAGACAAACCAGCTGAACCTTGAGCTTATGGAAACAGAATTGAGGAAACAGGAATCGCTATACGAAAAAGGAGGCGTGACACTCAAGGAACTTAAGACCGCAGGCATCAACTATGAGAATGCCAAGACAACCGTTATAAATTCAAAGCTTCAGCTGGCAAAGACAAAAATAGTTGCATCGATTGACGGCGTGATTGTCGACCTGCCCTATCATACCCAGGGCACGCAGGTTGAAACAGGAGTGACCGTTGTCAAGATAATGGATTACAGGACAATGTACATGGATGTGCAGCTTCCTGAAAAATATATTTCCGATATCAAAACAGGACAACTTGTCAAGCTGACAAATTATACTATCCCCGAAGATACCATAATAGGCCATGTGACACAATTATCGCCTGCAATAACTGCCGAAACACGGACCTTCAAGGGTACTGTTTCAATTGATAACCAGAATTATCTTCTTCGCCCCGGGATGTTTGTAAAAGCTGATATTGTTACTGACCGCAAAGATTCTGTTATTGTAATTCCAAAGAGCATTATACTTTCCCGCCAGAGAGGTAAAACAGTATTTATTGTTGACCGCGGCGTTGCAGCGGAAAGGATCATTGAGACTGGACTGGAGAATATCACCGAGGTTGAGGTTACCAGGGGACTTGACAAAAATGAACGTGTAGTGACAGGCGGATTTGAAACCCTGAGCAACAGGTCTAAGGTGAAAATAATCAAATAACTGACATGAACGCTATTGCCCGATTTGCTGTAAAATACCCCGTCACCGTTCTGATGCTGATGCTGGGCATTGTCCTGCTTGGATTCATTTCGTTCGGGAAGCTCGGCACCGACCTGTTCCCTGATCTAAATACACCAAAGATCTATATTGAACTGACGGCTGGTGAAAAACCTCCCGAGGAGATAGAAAAGAACTATGTCGATCAGATTGAATCCCTGGCAATGCGGCAGAGCAATGTGACACAGGTATCTTCTGTGTCGCATGCCGGCTCGGCCAATATAACCGTGGAATACACCTGGAACAAGGATATGGATGAGGCATTCCTTGATCTTCAGAAAGAGCTGAACTCGTTCAGCCAGAACTCTGATCTTGAGGATTTTACAATCTCACAGTATGACCCAAATGCATCCCCGGTCATGATCGTGGGACTGAAGAATGACCGCATTGCCAATATGGATGAGCTCAGGAAAGTTGCTGAAAATTATATCCGCAATGAGCTTGTGAGGATTGAGGGTGTGGCAGATGTAAAGCTTACCGGCGTTGAAGAAAGCGAAGTGGTCATTGAGACAAACAAATATCTCCTTGAATCATTCGGACTTACGTCAGACGCTATAGCCGCACAGATCAGCAATTACAACAGGAATGTCTCGGGAGGTTCCATTATTGACATGGGAACAAAATATGTAGTAAAAGGCGTAAGCGTTCTTGAAGATCTGCAGGATCTTGAAAATATAATTGTCGGTTTCAGGCAAACTTCATCTGCCGGAAGCTCTTCAACCGCAGGTGCTTCCGCCGCTGCAGCTGCAGGTACTCTTACTGCTTCAGCCTCCGCAAGGGTACCGGTCTACCTGAGGGATGTCGCAAAGATTGTTTTTGCCAATAAGGATCCGGAGAACATTGTTACAATTAACGGTGAGAGGTGCATCGGCCTTTCAATATATAAAGAACCAAAATTCAATACCGTTGATGCGGTAAAAAGCCTTGATAAGGCTATTATTGACCTCGGTAAAGCATTGCCCGGGTATGAATTTATCAAAGTGCTCGACCAGGGAACTTATATTCACAATGCGATAGGTGAAGTCAAGAACACATTAATAATAGGTATTTTTCTTGCAGTATTCGTCCTCTATATTTTTCTCAGGAGAATTGGAACAACCCTGGTAATAAGTGTGGCAATTCCGATTTCCGTAATTGCCACATTCAACCTGATGTATTTCAATCACCTCACGCTCAATATAATGACGCTTGGAGGGCTGGCGCTTGGTGCGGGAATGTTGGTGGACAATGCGATCGTTGTACTTGAGAATATCACACGTCTCCGAGAGGAAGGGGTGCCGCTGAAGGAGGCGGTCATAACAGGTACAGGCCAGGTAGGGGGAGCAATTACAGCATCAACAGTAACCACTATTGTTGTTTTCCTCCCTATAGTTTACCTGCACGGCGCTTCAAGCGAGATGTTCAAGGACCAGGCATGGACAGTGGCTTTTGCCCTGCTTTCGTCCCTGGTTGTCGCGATGCTTGTAATACCCATGCTTGTCTCAACCCTCTTTTCTGATAAAAAGGAAAAAGCTGATTTAAGAGCTCCGGTTAAGTTTACCTGGTACTCCGGCTTCCTGGAAAAAACAGTGGAAAAGAGAAAGCTTGTTATAATCCTGGCTGTCATTCTTCTAGGTGCTACTGCCCTGCTTATACCAAGTTTAGGAAGTGAATTCATGCCAAAATCGGAATCTGCTGAATTCACGGTTGAACTGAAGCTGCCTGAAGGCACAAGCCTGGAAAGGACATGGAGCACTGCAGCTAATACAGAAGGGATTATAAAAGAGCTGCTTGGCGAAAAGCTGAGAATGATATACAGTCAGTCGGGAGAGGATAATACTTCAACTTTAAGCCAGACATCAACAGTAAAAGGTGAAAATACAGCTTCCCTGAAAGTGATACTCTCTGACGAATATTCGTCCGAAACTGAAAATGCAATAACCCTGATTGAAAATTACCTTAAAACCGTTCCCGATCTGGAAGTGAGCTTTACGAGGGAGGAGACTGCCCTTCAGACATCACTTGGCACAACAGAGTCACCTTTTGCACTTGAGATCTCTGGTAAAGATTACGATGAACTTGAAAAGATACTTAAGGAATCAAAAGAAATCCTGGATCAAAATCCGGGACTTTATAACCTTACAACCTCGATGGATGAAGGCACACCCGAAGTGGAAGTGGCCATCGACCGTTTTAAAACAAGCTATTACAGCGTTACTGTTGAGAATATAATCAACCAGATCAGGAGCTACCTGGAAGGAGCTGCAGCAGGCAGCTTTGAAAAAGAGGGCGAACTGAAAGATATTACTATCAAGCTGGGAGATATTTCTCTTCATCAGCTTCAGGATCTTATGATCACAGCCGGCAATGTAAAAGTGCCTCTTAGCGAACTAGCCGATATCAGGACAATTGCGAGTCCGAGGGAGATCACGCGAAGGAACCAGTCCAGGACCTGTTATATATACGCAATGGTTAAGCCAGGTATGGCTTTTGACAAGGTTGTCAGGGATGCAGAATCATCCCTGAGATCAGTTGCCCTTCCAATAGATTACAAAATGGAATTCACGGGGGAGGAATTAAAAAGGAAAGAATCAACATCAAATCTCACTTTTGCACTTATACTATCACTTGTTCTTGTCTTTATGGTTCTGGCGGCCCAGTTTGAATCAATAATACAGCCTTTTATCATAATGCTGACAATTCCTCTTGCCGGTGTAGGAACAATACTTACCTTCTTCATCCTGGGCAAGTCCTTAAATATGATGGCTTATATCGGCATAATAATGCTGGGAGGCATTGCTGTAAATAATGCAATCCTTCTTATTGACCGTATAAACCAGTTGAGGGAAGGCGGGATGGAAAAGAAAGAGGCAATAATCCTTGCCGGATCCCAGCGTATCAGGCCTATCCTTATGACAAGCCTGACAACTATACTTGCACTTCTGCCGCTTACGATCGGTATTGGTGAAAGTGCATCGCTGAGATCCCCTATGGCCCTGGCCGTGATCGGAGGATTAGTCTCCTCAACCCTGCTGACACTTGTTGTCATACCATGCGTTTACTGGGTGTTTGACACCTTCAGCGAATTTGTGAGAGGTAAAAGGAAAACAGCTGCAGAGCCTGCATAATTCTTACCTGAACGGAAATGGACTTTATTTTAAAAAGAAGGATCCTTATCAGCCTGTTATTCGTCGGGTTATCATTGCTCGGCTATATCTCATATAAGAAATTGTCACTGGAGCTTATCCCGAATGCCCAGCTTCCCGCATTGATAGTACAGGTTGGCACTCCCCTTGAAATGGACCCGTCGTATATTGAGACGCAGGCTATTGTACCTATTGAAGGAGCAATCGGGACACTTGAAGGTGTTGAAAAGATGGAATCAAACATTTCCTCCCGTTACGGAACCATCATAGCATATTACAATCAGAATGCCGATCTCAAATATGCAAATCTCAAGCTGCAGGAGAAAATCGATATTATAAAGAGTACGATTCCTGCGGAATTTATTATTAATGTCATGAAGATTGACCTTGAGCAGCTGACAAATCAGTTCATGGCGCTCGAGGTGAGAGGTGAAGGAGGAGTTGACAGGATCAGGAACATTGCAGACAGGGATATCAAGCCAAAATTTGAGAATATTGATGGCATAGCGGGAGTCCAGGTTTACGGAGGACAAGAGAATTCAATTGAGATCCGCCTTAATGAAAAAGCATGCAAAGCCCTGGGAATCACTATGGGACAGATCCGGATTCTTCTGAATAATAATGGCAGGGAGAAGACATTTGTTGGTAAAGTTGTGGACGGCAAAAATGAGCTGTTCGTCAATATTACCTCAGAATATACCGATGTAAAGGAGATTGGCAGCATAATTGTCAAACAGGACGGACCTGTATTACTGCGGGATATCGCCGAGATATTTTATGGCGTCAAGGAGCAGACAACCTACAGCAGGGTCAATGGGCTTGATGCCGTTACCATGAATCTCGTTAATGACAACCAGGCTAATTTGATAAAGCTCTCGCATGATGCACTTGACCAGGTTAATTCACTGAATAAAGAGCTGGCATCTGCAGGTGTTGAGATAGCAGTGCAGTACAACAGCGCCGAGACTATGGAGGAGAATATAAACCAGATCATCAACCTTGCTATTACCGGCGCTCTCTTTGCAGTTCTTATACTCTGGTTCTTCCTCAGGAATATCCGGCTGGTGACAATAATTGCAGTTTCTATTCCTATTTCTGTATACACGGCATTTAATTTCTTTTATGCCTATGATATAACCATAAACAGCCTGACACTTGTCGGTATTGCTCTTGCCATCGGTATGCTGGTCGATAACTC
>CAZLCF010000103.1:0-9923 GCA_964557905.1 uncultured Rikenellaceae bacterium
AAAAACTTGACTTCCTTCTTCTTTTATTCTAATTTTAACTATTACAACCAATTATTAACCGGCCATTGAAACGTTGAACCGTTGTACCGTTGTACCGTTAAACCTTTATACCTTAAATACATGAAACCAAAACTCTCCCTCTTGTTCCTTGTTTCTTTTGTCTTTTATCTTGGTGAAGCCCAGGTCCCGCAGGGATTTAACTACCAGGCCATTGCCCGCGACGGAGATGGTAATTTAATTACCAGCTCGTTTTATATCAAGGTTGAGATCCAGAACCTCGCTGCTGATACGGTATTCTGGATCGAGGAACACAATGTTACTCCGAATGAATATGGCCTTATATCTTTTGTTGTCGGGCAGAGCGGCAGGATAGGAGGAACTGCCACCAATTTTTCGGATATTGACTGGGTTTCCCGTCCAAGGTACCTGAAGACAAGCGCAAATCAGGGCAGCGGGTATACTTTAATGGGAACGACCCAGATATGGGCAGTACCTTATTCATTGGTTTCAAAAAATGTTGAGGGACCAGTTGAAAAGCTTGGAATACGCGGAACTACAATTAATAACAATGAAGCCCTTTTCGAAGTAAAGAATAAGGATAATAAAACCGTATTTGCAGTATACAACCAGGGTGTTCAGGTCTTCTTTGATGACTCTGACAAGAAATCTCCGAAAGGAGGATTTTCAGTTGGAGGATTTGGCACAGTCAAGGGCCCGGTTGATTATATGTTTGTGAGCAAGGACAGTATCAGGATGTATATTGATGACTTGCACGATGTTAAGGGTGTAAAAGGAGGATTTGCCATAGGAGGTTACGGTCTGTCAAAAGGAGCTCCCGGAAACCTTTTGCATGTTACTTCTGATAGTACAAGAATTTATATAAATCAAAGTTCAGCACTGGCTGTGGGTACACGAATCAGCGAAGGATTTGCAGTGAAAGGATATAATTCAGCCAGTGGCATCGCAACAAAAAACTATTTGGCAACGACCACTAACAATCTTTCCGGGGTAGGACAGTATAATACATACCTTGGTTACGAAAGCGGACAATCCAATACTGCAGGATCGTATAATTCTTTTATCGGATACCAGAGCGGTAAATCAAATACTACAGGTGAGAGCAATGTTTTTATCGGAGCTCAGAGTGGCATAAACAATGTTGATGGTCCATCAAATGTCTTTATTGGAGACCACGCAGGTTATGCAAATACAGGATTAGGTGCAGATCCTTACTTCGGTGGTTATAATGTTTTCATAGGTTATTTAAGCGGTTATTATAACACAGATGGTCAGAGCAATGTGTTTGTGGGAAAACAGGCAGGATTTAATAATACTAAGGGTAGATATAACACTTTTCTTGGTCAGAATACAGGAGGACAGAATAAGGAAGGAAATTTCAATGTCTTTCTTGGTGCACAGGCTGCTGAATCAAAAAAACGGGGAAACAATAATGTTTTTATTGGGACCCAAGCAGGCGGTGGTAATCTGAAAGGATCAGGGAACGTTTTTATCGGATATCAGGCGGGCTATTCTGAACAGGATTCAGGTTTGCTATATATCGAAAACACAAATTCTTTATTCCCTTTAATAGGCGGTGATTTTGACGCTGATAAAGTAGCTATAAACGGAAAGGCAGATGCTGCCGGTGCAACGTTACAGGTAAATGGAAACCTGAGAGTAGGGAACAATGGAAGCAGTATAGAAGCAATAATTAAAACCATGGTCTGGCTGGATCTTCCGTCAATCCCGGCTTCTACTTCATATACTGTAACTTTAGATATTGCAAACACATATATGGGTTCCACAGTTCTTGTTTCACCCTATTTGGCATTGGATGATGGTTTAGTCATATCCTATGCAAGAGTATCAGCAACCGGAAAAATTGAGATCAAAATCATGAATTCTTCAGGATCTGCCATAGATATGGGAAACATGCCCTGGTATGTTACTGTAATTCAATAAGTTAAAAGTAAAAGTCGTGCAAATCCTGCCAGTCTCTGTTTGAGCACCTGACCTGCACAACCTGCAGGACAATTTAACGCCGGTTACCGGTAGCCGGTCGCCTGACGCCAATTTTATATCATCCACGGTTTTTTCCCGGTCATTCGTCAAAAAAAACTTGACTCGTTTTCTTTTTTTTCCTAAATTTAATGTTTGATATTTATTTTTTGAAAACTAAACCTGCCCTTTCGATGTTGCTGATCTCTCATTTCACAGATGGTAATTCACTTCTTTCTGAACAATTGAATTTTTCAATTGTTTTTTTGTTATTTAACATTCTATATTATACGCTTCAAATTAATATTTCTAAGAATAAATCAGTATAAACTTTTAAACTAATCTTAAAATCACAGACTATGAAACAAATCTTCAAACTTGGAATCCTTGTCTTTCTTGGATTCATTGCTTTTAACTCTTCATGTACTAAGGACGTATTCACTGAAGAGGATGCCTTTTCAAACCAGCAGGATCTCGAACTTCTGAAAGATTCTCTTGCCACTGCCCAGACTCTGCTGCGTGATTCGCTGCAAAAAGCCGGCGGAATAATTGACTATTCCGTTGGTGTTGCTCTTGGAAGCGATGCCTCCTGGTACGGTAACTATTATGACAAAGGTGGGAAAGGTGGTCAGGGACTGGATGGAGCTACGGTAACAGTTTCCCAGCATGGCAAGGTATTGACTGTAACAACCGATGCCAGCGGAATAGCAACCTTCAAGGATCTCCGTATTGGTACGGTAAACGTAAATGTCAAGAAAACAGGGTATACCGAGGTCGATTTTGTAGCACTTCTTCCTGCACTTCCTGATACCGTTTATGTTGATGCCTATAACCTTGTAAGGCAGGTTGGGACCATGGTGCCCGTGTTCTCGCTCACAACCAACCTTTCAACTATTTCAGGTGTTGCAACCGTTGAAACAAACCTGACAAATGATGCACCTGAACCAGCAGCAGGTGTGAAGATAGCAGCTGTGATCAATGTTCAGGATTATAGCTTTATTAACACATACATCAAATGGCCATACTATCCTGATGTCGTACAGGATTGTTCTGATTGCGGAATATGGTGGCAATTTAATTATTATGGTATTATTGAACAGATTGCTTTCCACAGTACAATCAGTGAAGCGACAACAGCAGCCGATGGTTCTTTCTCACTGCAGGTGCCCTCATCAGGCGATGGTCTGCCTATTCAGCTGATTCCCTCAGAATATGGTGCAAATCAGTCATTGCTTCAGGCCACTCTTAACAATGTTCCTGTATGGGGTGTTCAGACAATAAGGACTTTATTCGGACCTGATTATACTTATAGTAGTATACCCACAAACGGAACAGGTGCCGGACAAGTACAGTCTGCATATGTAACATTCTCAGCTCCGACAGGAACCCCTGCCGCACAGCCGACCACCGAAGCTACAGCAACGGCAGTACTCGCCAGTTCCGGAATTGCTTCGATTAGTATGAATAGCCAGGGAGAAGGTTATACACAGGTTCCCAGGGTAAGAATTGACCTGGGCACAGCATTCAACTCTGTTCAGGCTGAAGGTACGGCTGTGATGAGCGGAGGGAAAATTACAGCTGTTACAATTACCAGTGCAGGATCAGGCTATAAACCTGGTGATACACCTGCAATCTCCTTTGAAGAAACAGTTGAGCGTACAGCTGAGGCCGAGGCTGAATTTTCTTTCTCGGTAGTTGATGTTAATTTGGACGATGAAGGATCAGGTTATACTCAGACTGCTCCGACTGTAACTATTGTGGGTAGCGGAACGGGGGCAACAGCACATGCAGTCATGGCCGCATGGATCACTGATATAAATATGACCAGTATGGGATCAGGATATACCGATACAGCACTGGTAACTATTTCTGATAACTTTGGAGCATGGGCTGATGCAACAGCTGTTATGACCGAGTATAACCCTCTGCATTCAATTACCTATGACAGAACCAATATAACCACCTGGCCGGCATCACCCATTCCGACGGCAACAATTGTCGGTGATGGTGCCGGTGCAACAGCAAATGTTACTCTCAGCTCAACAGGTGTAGTAACCGGTTATCAGGCCCTTACAGGCGGCTCGGGATATGGGACTCCACCTGTTGTCACCATTTCGGGAGGTGGAGGTTTTGGTGCAACAGCAACTGCAACTGTCTTATTAGGGGCAGTTAATGGTATCTCAATTATCGATGGGGGTCAGGGCTATACCTCAATACCTTCCTTCACATTTACCGGAGGAGGTGGCGCAGGTGCCAATGCAACCCCGGTCATCGAATTCCCGGTTCAGGCAATAACTATGAACGCTGCCGGTCTTGGTTACAGTAATGTCACTGCAATAAATCTTAATAATGGCGGTGGTCCTATCGACTATTATGGAGAGTGCCAGGTGAAATTTAACATGGGAGTCAGGGATATTACGCTTAACTCTAATGGCGATTATTTTAGTGCAGTTCCGACAGTTGCTATCAGACCAGTAGATGGCAATGGTTCCGGTGCTGCTGCCACGGCTGCAATAGCCTGGGGGATCAAGGATATTGAACTTGATAACCAGGGCAGCGGCTATTTAGATAATGATGAAAATGATGTTACAATACTGATAGCTCCTCCTGCCGGTATTGGTACACGGGCAACTGCATCCGTTTACCTGGGCAACGGTGTTCTCAGCAAGGTTAAGCTTTATGAATTTGGTCAGGGCTATACCGCTGCACCTAACGTTTATTTGGTAGTTGATACGGCAGATGGCGGCTTGTTACCAATAAAGCAGGCTGAAATGACAGCCACAGTAAGCGGTAGTCAGGTAACAGGGATCACGATTACTGATCCGGGTGCTGGTTATGATTTCGATTCCTACGACGGAGGTGATTATTATATAGATATAACCACCTACAACAGTTCAGCTGCCGCAACAGCAACGGTCAACCCGAAATCCGGCCAGATTGATTATATCATGATTACTGATCCGGGTGCCGGCTATGCAGTCGTTCCTAAAGTTGAGATCACAAACACTACTGCCGATCCGGCTGCTGCCAATGGTTTTGGTACCGGAGCCGCTGCAACCGCAACAATTACCGACGGAAGGGTTTCTGCAATCACTTTAACAAATGCAGGATCAGGCTATTATGTTGTCCCTACGGTTAATTTAACCGTACCATGGTCATCAATGACAGCAGTGGGAAGATGTATAGTCAATGCAGACGGAAGAATTACTGCAGTTGAATTCCCTGCAGACACCTATCCTTATACTAAGGGATACGGTTATGACACACCTCCTACGGTTACATTCACGCCTTCAATACCCGGTAAAGGTACAGGCGCTGCAGGTATCGCAGTTGTAAATGACGGCCGTGTAGCAAGCGTGGTAATGACCAACCAGGGAAGCGGATATGTTGGAAGAAATAATCCGAATGGTACAGCAATAGCATTTGGATTTTTACCGACATCCACCAGTATTCAGGCACGTGCCGGAAAAGCTTATGTACGGGATCTCTGCCTTGGTACAGGGAAACGTACCATTGAACAATAGTTATTAATTAACAGGCAGGTGCAATGCCTGCCTGTTTAAAACTAATTTATATAGCATGAAGAAAATATTACTGTTGTTCTTGATAATGGTAGTATTCTCAGGCGGTTTGATGGCTCAGGAAACTGAATCCGCAGCAGGCGGAAGCAAGATCTATGTCGGCGCAAAAGGAGCTTACGGGATAGTTGACTTTGAATCGGTTATTAAAACAGTCACAGACTTTTCGGAAATGACATTTGATAATATCTCTTACGGGATAGTCGCAGGGTACAACCTGACCGGCAACCTGGGATTGCAGCTGGAAGTAAACTACTCCCAGTATGGAGCAAACAATATTATCGAAACTTATGTCTATTCTCCGGGAAGCCCCGTATTGCAATCTTATGGTGAATTTTCAATTATTGATCATGTCGATATGGATCTGTATTATATGGACATACCTGTGCTTGTTAAATACACTGTTTCAGAATTAGGCTTCTCACCTTATATCTATGCAGGAGTCAACTGGGGCATTAACGTTCTGGGAAATACAACAATCGTCCGCAAAATATCAGAAAGCGAAGAGATATACCGTGAATACAAGGATGATATAAGCGATCGCATTCGTTATAACGAAATTGCTCCCGTCGGAGGACTGGGAGTCAGAATGAATATGGGATCGTTATCAATTCTTGGTGATGTACGTTACAAACATGGCTTTAAAAACTTAAGCAATGTTGATAATGGCCTGGGATTCACAAGTAAAGCACTGTGGATCAGCATAGGCCTGGTATATAATCTTTGATCTCTGATCAGCTTTATTAAAGGGGGACCCTGAAGAAGAGGTCCCTTTTTTATTGGTGCAAAGGCTCAAAGGCACAATGGTGTAACGGGAAGAGGGCGGGAGGGGGAGAAGGGGAGAATCCACCTTCGCTAAAGCTTCGGTGGATGAAATGGGAGAAAAATCGCCTGAAGCCAGACGCCCGTCGCCTGTAGCCTGTCGTTCGTCAAAAAAACTTGACTTGCCTCTTTTTTTATCATAACTTGCTTTGTATAATGTTAGTTTTCAACTATTTCGCCGAATTATTCGAAAACAAGATCAGGCGAAAACAGGGTTTTATTACTGGCTGCCATAGCCTTTATATCATTTCGATTTTATTTTTAATTGCGCCTTAATGCCTTAATGCCGTAACGCCTTAACACACTGATATCATGAAAACAAAACTCACCCTCTTGTTTCTTGTTTCTTTTGTCTTTTGTCTTGCCCAGGGCCAGGTACCACAAGGTTTTAATTACCAGGCCATCGCCCGCACCAGCGGCGGTAATCTGATTACCGATCCGTTCTATATTAAGGTTGAGATACAGAACCTTGCATCTGATACAGTTTTCTGGATTGAGGAACACAATGTTACTCCGACTGATTATGGTCTTATTTCTTTTGTTGTCGGACAGACCGGCAGGATAGGAGGGACAGCAACAAATTTTTCAGATATAGACTGGGTTTCAAGGCCAAGGTACCTGAAAACCAGCGCCAATCTGGGCGCGGGATATGTGGTAATGGGTACAACCCAGATATGGGCTGTTCCATATTCCCTTATGGCAAAAGATGTTAAAGGACCTGTAAAAAAGCTCCAGATCGGAGGAGCAAGTATTTTACCTGATTCAATATTGTTTGAAGTGAAAAACAAGGACGGGCAGACAATACTTGCTGTATATAATGAAGGTGTAAGGATATATGTTGACGATGGAGTAAAAGGGCCAAAAGGAGGTTTTACAGTCGGCGGATTTGGTACTGCAAAACTGCCGTCACAGGAATTTCTCAGGGTTACCAGCGACAGTACAAGAATATATGTCAATCAAAATGTAAAAGGCCCCAAAGGCGGTTTCGCAATCGGGGGTTTTAATGGCAAGAAAACGGATCCTGTCAACTACCTTAACATTAATCCTAAAAATTACTTTATTGGCCATGAAAGCGGAAAGGCAATAACAACAGGTATTTATAATTCAGTTCTTGGATTTCAAAGCGGCGGATCTATAACAGAAGGAAGCAGAAACTCTTTCTTTGGGTACCTGAGCGGCTTTAATAATTCAACAGGTACTGATAACCTTTTCATGGGAGTGCAAAGCGGTTATGCCAATACAACTGGGAGCTATAATACTTTCCTTGGAATAGAAGCGGGAAAATCAAATACGACCGGAACCGTGAATACTTTTATCGGGAGTTATGCAGGAACCAGTAATGAAGGCGGATCCAATAATGCCTTTTTAGGCGTCCATGCAGGTCATACTAATTATAATGGAATTGGTAACTCTTTTGTAGGCAACTATGCAGGATACACCAATTACGGTGGAGATTATAATTCTTTCCTGGGCTATGGAGCCGGTTATACTAATAATGAAGGAAACTATAATGTTTTTGCCGGTTATTATGCCGGTAGATACAATTCTACAGGCAGCAGCAATGTATTTATTGGTCACCTCTCAGGATACAGGAACACCACTCCGTCGAATAACATTTTTATCGGTGACTATAGTGGTTATTATAATAGCTATGGGGGAGTTACAGGTACACAGGCAGCATATAATACTTTCATCGGATACTATTCAGGTTATAATAACAGGACAGGGGAAAGCAACGTATTTATAGGAGAAAAGGCCGGACGCAATAACAATTCCGGAGGAAGCAATGTCTTCATAGGCGATAACAGTGGATATACTAATAATTCAGGGATGAATAACGTCTTTCTCGGATACCAGGCTGGCTATGATAACTCTTCCGGCGGAAACAATGTTTTCCTTGGATATCTTGCGGGAACTAACAATACTGCAAGTAACAATGTCTTTATTGGTTACCAGAGCGGCACAACAACAACAACCGGAAGCAGCAATGTATTTATTGGAGACCAGGCAGGAATGAGTAACCTTTCAGGTGCTAGTAATGTATTTCTGGGTGATAACAGTGGTTACACAAATTCTTCAGGTCTGAATAACGTATTCCTCGGGTACCGCGCAGGTTATAGCAATACAAACAGTAATAACGTCTTTATCGGCTATGAAGCGGGAACTACCAACGGTACGGGAACAACCAATGTTTTTATGGGTTACCAGGCCGGTTCTGCAAATACCATCGGAACAAGTAATGTCTATATTGGAGACCTGGCAGGAACTGCTATCACCGCCGGATATGAAAATGTATTCATTGGCAAGAATGCCGGAAGCCAGAGCACTGACGGAAGCTCTTGTGTATATATCGGATACGGGGCAGGGATCAAATCAACCGGAAACAGCAATACTTTTATAGGTCACCGGGCCGGTGAAGCTAACACTTCCGGGTATTATAATACCATTGTGGGATATGCAGCAGGATTATTAAATACCCAGGGTCAGGACAATGTATTCATGGGCAGGAGTGCAGGCAATGATAATACTACTGGTAACTATAATGTGTGCCTGGGTGTAAGTGCCGGATTGCATAATAATGGGGACGGGAATGTTTTTCTTGGCAGGAATGCAGGATGGAATGAACCAGATGTATCGAATGTCCTGGTAATTGACAATTACTCTACGGGCACTCCCTTACTTTATGGATATTTTGATACCGGACGTCTTGGGATAAAGAGAAAACCGACTGCTAACGCTCTCGAAGTAAACGGGGATGCTTCAAAGACTACTGCAGGTAGTTGGGACGCCAATTCCGACAGCAGGATAAAGACTGATATTTCAGATATCGAAAACGCATGTGAAACTATAAACTCTCTGCATCCTATAAAGTTCAGGTATTCAGATCAATGGCGTACTCAGCACCCATCAATAAATGATCATGTTTATTACAACTTCATCGCTCAGGAGTATGCTAAGGTATTTCCGGAATCAGTCAAGGGAAGCGGGGAATATATTGAAGGCGATCCTCAGGAGGTCCTGCAAATGGATGCCTGGAATGCCCAGGTTATATCTATTAAAGCCATCCAGGAACTGATACAGGAGAACAAAGAACAGCAGCAGCAGATTGATGAGCTGAAATCGCTGATTTTAGATATGCAGCAGAAGATTGCTTCGTTGTCCCGATAAATCGGGACTCCTCGCAATGACAGTATCCCTATTAGGATTGAGTGATTGTTGATTCAGTAACTATATAATTACTACTGTCATTGCGATCCCGCCAGAGGCGGGAGAAGCAATCTTTTTATCTCAGGCTAATCTTTATAAAATCTCCATTCGTCAAAAAAACTTGACTCGTCTCTTCTTTTGTCATAAATTGCCTTTATAACCTGTTTTCAATTGTTTAATCTGGCTTTCGGTATGGGGGCCTTTGCGCCCTTGCGCCTTTGAGCCATAAAGCCGTCATTCCCATGAAAACAAAACTCTCCCTTAGTTTACTTTTATCTTTTTCCTTTTATCTTTTATCTTCTCAAATCCCGCAGGGAT
>CAZLCF010000104.1:0-9842 GCA_964557905.1 uncultured Rikenellaceae bacterium
TTCAGCGCCCATGATACAGGATTTGCCATGGTGGATGTTTTTTCAAATATACAAAATACGGAAGGGTGTATAAAGAAAAATAATTATTATTTTCACTCAGCAGAATAATGGTTATGAAGATTGAGATCCTCGAATTTGTGGACGGAGCAAGAAAAGCCAGGGGCGTGACCGTCATTATTGATGTTTTCAGGGCATTCTCTGTAGCCTGCTATGCATTTGATTCGGGTGCCGTGCGCCTTATAGTCACATCTGAAGTACAAAAAGCCTTTGATTTGAAAATGATCTATAAAAACTCAATCCTCACCGGTGAAAGGGGAGAAAGAAAAATTGAGGGATTCGACTTCGGAAACAGTCCTACAGAGATCATCAAGGTTGATCTCCACGGGAAAACTGTGATACAAACCACAACAGCAGGAACAAACGGCTTGATAAATGCTGTCAATGCAGACATTTTAATTACCGGAAGTATAGTTAATGCAGGTTCAGTTGTCAAATATATAGAGACTCTGAATCCGGTAAATGTATCTCTTGTAGCAATGGGTTACAGGGCGGATTCTTCTGCTGAAGAAGATCTTATCTGTGCAGAAATGATAAGATCAGGACTCACAGGCACAGATATTAACTTTGAAAAGAGGATCGCTGACCTGCGGTATGGATCAGGAAGCAGGTTCTTTGATCCTGCAAATCTCAGCTACTCTCCTCCCACTGATTTTTTTCTTTGCACAATTATCAACAAGTTCAATTTTGTTCTGAAAGGCGAAAAACGGCCGGATGGAAATATTGATCTGATGAAGATTGATGTTTAATTACAGATCGATAGATTCAGGTAAAAAGACCGGAAGTATTTTCCTTCTGCTGTGAATTTCACGATAAGCACAGAACATGCAGACTTTATAAAAATTGAACAGCCAGAGAGGCGGATTAGAAGAATCTATCCTGATTTCCATTCTCTCCCTGAAACGGATAAAGATACCGACAAGAACAAGCCGGACCCGGAAAATGCGGATCCTGTTATAAATACGCAGCATCCTTACAGCTGATGAAAAGGTTCTTTTGTCAGTGACTCGATCATAAAGCCTGCTGAGATTTTCCAGACTCAGCTTTGTCTTATCAAGGAATTCACGGTTAGACTCCAGTCCCTCATGAATCAGTCCATTATCGATGTGTAAAATGTCAATACCCGCTTTCTTGAGCTGGTAACTTAACAGTGTATCCTCATGGCCGTACTGCTTGATTTCTTCATTAAACCGCAATTTCGAAAAGATTGTCCTGTCAATAAGGACATTAAATGTAGTAAAAGAGGCATGTGAATGCTTATTTCGCTCTGAAGCTTTTCCCTGTTCTCTTTTGATACCATATTTCCATCTAAGTATCTTATCGGGATCTCCCGGAGGGCTTTCATGATACAGAATACCACCGGAAATGACCCTGGCAGAAGCCATTACAGCAATCCAGTTGTGCAAATAGGTCTCTGCAGTAGCCGGTATCATGGCATCAGAGTCAATAAAAAGCAGGAAATCACCCCTTGCTTCAAGGGCCAGTTTATTTCTTATTGCAGCTCTCCCAATGTTCTTTTCTGAAACAATAACCCTTACTCCATCACCTTCAAGAGACTTATATTTGATATGATTCTCAGCTGATGAGCCATCGTCACCAATAATTATTTCTATTAATTCCGGGATTTTACCTAAACAGCTCCTCATGCTGTGTACTAAAGCCACAATATCATAATCACATACCGGAATGAGCAAGGAAATTGTCATTTGCTACCCATAGAATTAACAAGTCAAAAATACAATATATTTCTTTAATAATGGAAAGCAATGAATTTGGCAAAGAAATTGTAATGACTAATTTTGTCATCATCTTTTACAATGACAATTCGATGAAAAAGAGTCTTCCTTTGTTTTTCTTTATGTTTCTATCGGCATCGGGACTATGCCAGCTTAAAAACAACCATGAGATCTCCATGACAATTTCAGGTCTCAGGGATTCCTCAGTTTATCTTGCATATCATTTCGGCGACAAACAGTATATCAAGGATACTGTTAAACTGGACAGCAGAGGTCATGGCGTATTTTCAGGACAGGAAAGCCTTCCCCAGGGAATATACATGATTGTTCTGCCCGGGAAGCAATATTTTGAGTTCCTTGTTTCTGTTGACCAGATCTTCTCACTGACCTGCAACTATAACGATTATTACAACACACTCAAATTCACCGGTTCGGATGAGAATTCTTCTTTTATTGAATATCAGAAGAAATGGACATCATTGCAGCAGCAGGCTCAAGCTATTTCCCGAAGATTGCAAACCAACAAACAGAACAGCGATTCCCTGAAGCTGCTTACCGAAAAGCAAAAGAACCAGGAAGAGTCTATGAAATCATACCTGAGAAGTGTCTTAAACGCAAATGGTGATAATTTACTGTCAGTGCTTGTTAAATCGATGCTTCCGGTTGATTTACCTGAATTTAATATACCTGCAGGTACTCATAACCCTGATTCTGTAAGCTGGGTGAGGAAATACAACTATAACAAAGATCATTTCTTTGACAATATGGATCTCAGCGATGAGAGACTGTTGCGTACACCAATCTTATATGCCCGCCTTGATGCATTTTTCAGGAATGTTGTGATACAGTATCCCGATTCCATTTACAGGGAGATTGATAAGCTGATAGGGAAATGCCAGTCAAATTATAAAGTGTTCCAGTTCGTTTCAGTCTTTCTCTTCAATCATTTCCGCGAAAGCGAGATAATGGGACATGATGCGGTTATGGTTAAGCTGGCTGATGATATTTATCTCTCCGGGAAAGCAGACTGGACCACGAAAGAGTTCAGGGATGACCTTGCCAGGCAGGTTGAACTGCTCAGAAACAACCTGATAGGAATGAAAGCAAAGGACCTTGTCATGAATTCATATAAGGGAACATTTGTTTCGTTGTATGATATTGAAAAGGATTTTACTATACTGTATTTCTGGGAACCGAACTGCGGGCACTGCAAGGAAGCAACTCCAAAGCTGAAAGCATATTATGAAAAAGCACGAAATGAAGGTGTTGAAGTGTTTGCTGTTTGTACGGTGAGTGATAAACCGGCATGGATAAAATATATCGAAGAGAACGGCCTGATATGGATCAATGGCTGGGATCCTGACAGAACCACACATTTTGACTTTTATTATAACATTCAATCCACACCAATGATCTATATTCTCGATCGGAATAAGAAAATAATTGCCAAGAAGCTTTCTGTTGATGATATTCCCTCATTTATTGATAATTACAGGAAGTATGGCATGTAATTTATTTCTGAAGTCGTCTTACCAGATCATATACTGAACCGAAACCAATAATTGTGTCATCCCTGATCAGGCGCCATTCCTGATTTGTTCTGTC
Organism: uncultured Rikenellaceae bacterium; assembly: GCA_964557905.1. Lineage (GTDB taxonomy): Bacteria > Bacteroidota > Bacteroidia > Bacteroidales > VadinHA17 > LD21. The sequence continues at coordinate 3,399 of CAZLCF010000104.1, forward strand.
AGGAACCTGAATATAAGGATCGGTCATTGAATCTGACACCTGATACCCAATCCTTGATGCAGCCTTTTCAGTCCAGTTCCTGATAATACCTTCACCTTTAATAAATATAGTTCCGCGGGATTCATTCTGGAAGGAAAAGCCGCCATCAACAGAATTGAATTTTACAATCGATGATTCAAACAGATGGTCAAATGCACCGCTAAGCATCAGGTCTTCCGGAGCGCCCTCCAGAAGGTTGTTTTCCAGTATCAGCCATATTTTATCCGCCTGATTTACAGCAATATTAAAATCGTGCGTGGAAAAAATAATTATTTTACCGTCCCTGGTCAGCTGCAGCATCAGGTTTACGATTTCGTATTTACTGGCAATGTCAAGGAAAGCTGTCGGCTCATCCATTATCATCAGTTCAGTATCCTGGGCAAGAACCCTTGCAATCATTGCTTTCTGACGTTCTCCGTCAGAAAGCTCTGATATGTGTCTGTTTCTTAAGGCTGTCAATCCTGTCCTGGCTATTGAGTTTTCTATTGCCAGCCGGCCGGAATGATCTATGCTGCCAAGCCAGTTTGTATGCGGAAAGCGCCCAAGAGCAACGAGATCAGCAACTCTCATATTGCTTACTTTGACCACTTCGGTGGAGATATAACCGATTCTTCTCGCCAGTTCTAGTCTTGGATATTCAGAAATGCTTTTTCCATTCAGGAATACGTCTCCTCCAAGTGATGACTGTAATCCGGCAATAGTCCGAAGGAGTGTACTTTTTCCAATACCGTTCCTGCCAATTACTGCAATAAGCTCTCCGCCGGTTGAAGATGCGGACAGCGGCGGCAATATTGGGTTAGTATGCTTACCGGCATTATAACCAACACTCAGAGAATCAAGAACTATATTTTCAACCCTGTTTTTGTTCATCAAAATGAACCTGTATCTTTTTTGTTCCGAAGTATTATCCAGATAACAATCGGAATTCCGATAAGCGAGGTAACAGAATTCACCGGAAGAATATTTACGGATCCCGGCAATTGTGATATAATATCGCTTGCGAGCATTACAACTCCGCCTGCCAGGATTGTTCCCGGGACAAGGATCTTGTGATCCGATGTCCTGAAAAGATTCCTTGCGATATGCGGAACGGCTATTCCTATGAATCCTATCGGGCCGCAAAACGCCGTGACACTGCCTGCAAGTATGCTTGTACAGCCAAAAATCACTATCCTTGAGAACTGTAAATTCAGCCCTATGCTGACCGCATAATTTTCACCCAGCAGTAAAGCATTAAGCATTTTAACGGATGCCAGGCTTAAAATCATCCCTGCGGCCACAGTAGTTGTCAGAACTTTTAACTGTCCTGCCGAGAGGTTCCCAAGGCTCCCCATTGTCCATATCACATAGGCTTTGAGCATAGTTTCATTGCTGAAATACTGCATGATGCTTACAATTGCTGAGATCCCGCTGGCCAGCATTATCCCAAGGATCAGGATGGTCATTATATCCCTTATCCGTGAAGAGATGAACATGATCAGCATCATCACCGATCCCGCTCCTATCCACGCTGAAACAACCAGTGCCCAGTTACCAAGGCTCTGGATGTTTCCCGGTACAAATCGGGCAGAAAAGCCAAGTATGACAAGGGCAACACCCAGACTGGCCCCGGAACTCACTCCCAGAACATAGGGTCCGGCCATCGGATTCCTGAATAGAGTCTGCATCTGCAGTCCGCTTAACGACAGGGCTATCCCGGCTGCTAGTGCAGTCAAGGCTTTCGGAAGTCTGAACTTAAAGATGATGGTATTTATTTCGGAATCAGTGCGTGCAAAAAATGCCCTGATAATTTCGGCAGGCTTAATGCTTACCGAGCCAAGCATAATGTCAAGAATGAAGATGCCGATTAATAGAATAACTAAAGTTGTAAAGATCAGGGTTTTATGTCTTCTCAATTCAATTTCTCCCGGAACCACTGTGAGTACTTCTGATTTCAATGACTTTTATTTATTCTATTCTTCGGTAATAAAAAAGCAGGCTGTCCGGAAATAATTCCGGGTGCAGTATTACTGCAATATCCTTTAGTATCAGGTGAGGATTAAGGGTCCCGCTTTCCCAGTAATCATTACCTCCGGCTGGCGAGATTCTGTTATTATTATTATACATATTACCGTTCCTGTAGCAAGGTATTTTTTCCAGCCTGGGATCAAGTGAGGATATTTCTTTCTTTGAGCTGACACCGCCTATGTTAAGCCAGTATTCAGCTTTAAGTGATCGTATGAAGACATCTTCAAGACTATATGGCATTGATACTGATGATTTGGTGTCATTCCAGAGGTAATTTCCCCCTGCATCTTCGATGAACCGGCTAATATATGAGTTACCCGGTGAGATAAACCATGTATCCCGGAAAGGAAGCCCCAGAAGCACAGCTGGCTTTTCTTCACTGTTCTGACTGATATAGTTTTTGATACGGTCATAAGATTCAGAGACGGAATTGAAAATTGAATCTGCCATTTTTTCTCTGCAGAACAATGCTCCGAACAGCTTTATCCATTCAGCTTTTGCCAGCGGATCTGTTTCAAGATAATCAGCATTAAACATCACTTTTATGCCGAGCTCCTTTGCTTTAGCAAGATATCCGGCTGATTCACTGCCGACTCCATACATCATTATCAGGTCCGGAGAGAGTCTGATAATCAATTCATTATTCATCCCCGATTCGTATCCGACATCACTTATAAGACCTTTATTTATGCTTTCCGATATACTCTTATTATATATTAAGTCTGTACCTGAAACGCCAACAATAGCGTCTTCTTCATCAAGAGCAGTCACCATAGCCAGGTGAGTTGTTGACATGCAGATGATCTTTTTCAGAGGAACATAAAGAACTGCTGACTCGTCAGTTTTCAATGATATTTCATCATCCCTGTTCACAAGGTAATAAACCTGTTTTATCCCTTCTGCTCCCTGCCAGGGATCTGTTATTGTGAGAATTGTGCATGTGTCAGTCTGTTCAAGAGAGAATCTTTGCGCCCGTGAGACTATTGCATTACTGGCATTTAAATATTTATCCAGACGGGTGCTTTCTGCGGATGTGCATGAGACAACAGCGAACGCTGCAAGGAAAACTATCCGGCAGAAAAAAATTAGTTGCTGATTGTATTTTGCTGACTGAATCATCATTCTGTTATTGGAATGGCCGGGGGATAAACTTTGAAGCACATAGAACCCGGAATGATACCTGCCTGGTAAGAGGCTACAGAATCACCATTTTCATTATAAATCAGAACAAAGCCATTCTGCTGATAATCAACAGCGTCAGTGACAAGGATATCTCCATTTACATGATTTATCCCCAGTTTATAAAAAAAACGGTTGCCTTCTTTAATTAAAGGTGTTGCAGGCAGTTCGGTTGCATCAATTTCCATTCGTTTTATACCATTGTCCAGGAAGAACAGGGTATCTCCATCGCCGTCAGTCTGCAAGCATGATGGTGAATCAAGTATTGAAGGGAACGTGTGCCTCTTGATTATTTCATGCGTATGGACGTTTATCCCCACCAGCTCTGCGAAGTTCTCTCTCGCCCACCCGCCGTTACATAATACCCACAGAGTATATTCTTTGTCAATGACCATGCTTTCAGGTTCTTTTCCTACCACAATGGAGTCAATCATTTTATCAAGGTCAGTGTTGATCACAACAACCTCATTCCCGCCGTACCAGTTTGAAACAAATGCCTTCTTGCCTGACACTAATATGGATTCTGATGTCCTGCGAACATTTACGTAACCTGATATCGTGTTGTCTTTAAGGTTAATAATTGTAAGAGAATCAGAATATAAGCTGCTGACATAAGCTTTGTTATTGTCTATGACAGCAATACTCCTTGGCGAAATGAGTCCGGTTATTGTAGCTACCGACTTGAGGGAATTCTTTCTTACAACTTCTATTTTCCCTGAATTATTTACAACTATATAGGCATAATCCTCTGAAATAACCATAGAATTCGGAACATCGCCAAGCGGTCTTTCATTAATTGTCTCAAAAACATTATTGAATATCTCCGTCGAGTCATATGAGAAATACGATATGGATCCGTTTCCCCACATAAAGTTTCCTTCATTTATGATAAACACTACGTTCCCGGCAATTAATGATTCTTCAGGATCCAAAATGCCAGAGTCTTCTTTTTTTACGCACGAACCAGCAATCAGAGTGGTTAGAATTAAAAAAAATATCCGTTTCATTAATTGATTTATTTGTTTAACTGATATGAAAATGAGAAATGGTAAGATCTTCCCGGCTGCGGGAAATAGGCTATAGCCTGATAACTTGAATTAAAAAAGTTTTCAATCTTGAAATTCAAATCGAAGGAATTCTCTTTAAACGGAATTTTAATCCCGCAAATAATGTCGCTTAACGAATATCCCGGCAGATACCGGGAATTATCAACAGCGATATATCTTCGTCCCGTGAAATTTGTCATCCAGACAGAATAGAAGTTCTTATATCCGGCATGCAATGATCCGTTTGCCTGGTTTTCTGGAATATACATCAGCTGGTATCTTGTTTTTGCATCAGTGCTGGTTTCGGTTGAGACTGATCTGGTAAAAGAATATCTGACATTAAGCTTAAGTGTCAGCTCATTATAAGAATATCGGACTGAAGCTGAAGATTCAATTCCCGAAGAATTAACGCTGCTGAGATTATCAGCAATCCACCAGGCATATTCTCCCGGATGCCATTGGATCATATCCCTGATTAAATTTCTAAAGAAGCTGAACTCAGACGTTAATTTAACTGACGATGATAATTTCTGGTTCATTTTATAACCCAGATCATACAGATATGCATATTCGTTTTTCAACTGGTCATTACCGCCGGGATACCAGTAACGGTCATTCATTGAAGGGATCCTGGATGTCCGTGAAAATCCGGTTCTGAGAAAATGTTCCTCACTGGGAAACAGCCTGAATTCAACACCGGCAGAAAAATCCGGGATAAGCAATGTCGTGTTATCCAGAGTCTCCCTGATAAGCATTGTGGCACCGAAACGGTTTCCTGATTTTCTTTCAGTCCGAACAGTCAGCGATGCAGTGTTGCCCGAAACATTATTTTCATAATTATTTGATTTAATGGCGTTTAATTCCTCATTAATAAAGACCTTCAGCGCAGTACTCTGTGATATCCTGGTTTCAAATCCACCCTTAAGGATGAATGAATTGGAAACATTCATTGATTCAATTGATGCAAGAGTGTTGGAATAATTAAGTCTGTTGAACATCCATGCTCCCGTAACGAAATAATCAGTCTTTTCTCTTTCAGAATCATAGCTGAACAGGCTTCTTAATGATTCATCATACTGTTTCTCATCGGGAGTTCCTGACTGGATCAGCATGGATCCCGGCAGGTTTCTGGCGGAAGACTGGTACCAGATGCGGGCAGAAAAATTATTTCTGTGCTTCTTTATATAAAACTCCTGCAGGAAGTCTTTCCGGAATAACTGGCTGTTTTTTCTCTTTTCCCATACTGGCTCTGAACTGATTTCCGTATTCAGATATGGGAAATCATTTTCCGAATAGTGCAGATGAGCCCTTGTAACAGCAAGGAATCGCTCATTTCCTGTTTTTACACTGGCGAGCAGAACATACCTTCCAAAGCTTCCGATACCCGGATTGACGGTAATCTGAGTCTGTTTACTCCAGTCAGGCTTGTTTTCAAGGTTGATAATGCCTCCGATACCCCCGTTTCCTATATCCAGCGAAGCTCCTCCAATGCTTATCCTGACATTGTCAATCAATCCGGAGGTTATCAGGGAGAAATCCGTTTGTCCCAGCATTGGATTGTCTATGTTAATGCCATTCCATGAGACCTGTGTATGTGAAGCACCCGTTCCACGCAGGGAAGAAGTCGCTGAACCACCTGATCCATAACTCTTTATAAACACCTGAGAACTTATGGTAAGCAGTTCGGCAAGAGAAATATAATTGTATCTCTTTAGCAGCATGGTATCGATGATGGTTTTCTTGAAACCTGGAAGATCTGAACTTATGTGCCTCCTGCTGATTACAACTTCCTTTATTCTTATTGTATCCTCCCGGAATAAATGTTGCCCATGCAAAGGAATGGAAATCAGAAACATACCGCATAACAGGATATAATTAAGCTGAGTTCCGGATATTTTCCATTTATTCATTCCAGTCCTTCTTTTTAACCGTTACCTCTATTCAGGGATTTCAGAAGGATAAGAATGGAATCATTTGAGACTCTGAGCCTTACTTCCCGAAAGCCTTGAATATGGTTTGTCTGGCAGGTCTTCTGACTTGTCCCGGTCTTATGAAGCCTTCCCATTCCGCTGCGCGGAACAGTGGCAGGTTATCATAAAACCATCATCGTTAGAACGATCGGGCATCACAGCAGCGGGTACTGTCGCGGATTCTGACCGCATTCCCTTTTCAT
>CAZLCF010000105.1:0-9655 GCA_964557905.1 uncultured Rikenellaceae bacterium
TCAAAATGCAGTCATAAAAGTATTTTAATGTACTTCTTTATTGATTATATTTCATAAATAGTTGTGTCAGATCTGACGCTTGAACTGGCACTGAAAGGCATACGAGATCATGGGATCGAAATGATCAGTATGGCTGTCTGATTAAAATTATTGGGAAACAAGAATCCGGAAACCTGATTTTCAGTACTTATGAAAAATATCCAATGAAAAGTGTCATCCGTTAAACCGGAACTGCAATCCGTTAACTGGGAGGTGCATTTGTTTAATAGAAGGTGTAAATTAATGCAATAAAAACTGACCTGATCGAAGTGTTCTTAGAAGAGAATTATTTAATTGATTTTGAATTGATTATATTTGTATAACAGTTCTATACAACGGGGAATGATATGAAAACTTTTAGATTTGCACTGTTTTTAAATCTGATATTTGTTTTTTGTCTGACGACCGGGAATGCCCAGAATGTTTATTCAACAATCAGGATGAAGCTTCCTTCCATCATACAGGGGGACACTTCAAGGATCAACACGCTCACCAGGACAGGAGTTAAATACCTTTCATCAAAATCTCCCATGATTGGTAAGGCAAAAGCCTGCATTGATACTGCACTTTATATCTGTGAGAAGGAAAAAATTGAGATACCTGCTCTTCTGCACCTGCTGATGGCGAAATACAATTTTACGGCAGGTGATTATCTGAATGTAACAGATGAGGCAACACTGGCAATGGAGCAGGCTGAAGAATCAAAGGATTATGTGGTTCTTGCAAAGACCATGTTCTTCCTCGGAGCATATTATGAGAAGACAGGTTTCATAAAAGAGAGCCTTGATTACTATGCCAAAGGTATCGCCATTTCAAAAGAAAATGGATTAAAAGCCATTATACCAATTGGTTATCAGGGGCAGGCCCATGTTTATGATGTCATGAATGACCTTGAAGAATATGAGCAATCCCTGTTGGGCATGATAGAAGCAGCAATTGCCATAAACGATACAATGACCATTGGAAGGGGATACTTTTATCTCGGCAGCCTGAAGACGGAAAGGAGCCGGGATTATGAACTGGCCGATTCCATGCTGACGAAAAGTCTGGAACTCTCCATGGCAGTAAAGGATACATTTTGTATAACAAGAGCCCTGGCAAACCTTGGATATAATTTCTACCTGGCACAGGAATATAAGGCTGCCATCTCCTCCTATAACAAATCACTTAAGTACAGTACTGCTGTCAATGATTTTGAAGTAGCCTCCAATGCCTATGGGAACATTGGCACCATTTATCGCGATATGGGTGATCATGAAAGATCAATAAAGAACTATACCAAGGGAATTGAATATGCAAAAAAGGTAAACGACTGGTATGATCTTTACTGGATATACATGGACATAAGCAAAATGTACCTTAAAATGAAGGATACATCAAATGCATTTAACAATTACGTCCTTTTTAAAAAATACAGCGATTCAACTTTAATCAAGAACAGGAATCAGTGGCTGTCAGATGCAAGCATAAGATATAAGGTAGATAGCCAGCATAAGGAAGTGGAATTGTTGTCGCTGAGATTAAAGAATCAGCGTATTTTAATTTATGCCTTTGGATTACTGGTACCTCTGGCTCTTGCCACCGGATTACTTATTTTCAGAGGGTCGAAGCTTAAAGCCGAAAGGCGGATCAGCGAGATGAACCGCCAGATCTCGGAGATCCAGCAGGCTAACCTGCGACAGCAGATGAATCCGCATTTCATCTTCAATACACTTAATTCGATACAATATTATATGTATCAGCATGATAAGCTGGCAACAAATAATTATCTCACCAAGTTTTCAAACCTGATGCGGAAGGTACTCGAAAACTCCCAGCATACATATATTCCTCTTAGTGATGAGCTCAATGCCCTCACACTTTACCTTGAGCTTGAAAGTATCAGATTCAAAGATAAGTTTGATTATGAGATAAATGTTGATGATGAGATAGATGCGCTTATGTATAAAGTGCCTACAATGCTTATCCAGCCTTATGTGGAAAATTCCATCTGTCACGGACTTATGCCAATGGAGACCAAGGGGAAGGTAAAAATTGACATTAAGCTTGTAAATGATTATCTTACCTGCACAATTGAGGACAACGGGATAGGACGTGATACGGCACGTGAAAGAAATACGGAGAATAAGAACAACCATAACTCTCTGGGGACACGGATCGTGGCTTCAAGACTTGAACTGGTCAATGCACTTTACGGCTCATGCCTGAAAACAACCTATACCGACCTCAGGGATCCTGACGGAAGACCTGCAGGAACGCGGGTGGAAATGCAAATACCTGTAATGACATGAATAGGAAATTGAAAACAGTCATTATTGATGACGAATCAGATGCAGTGGATTTTATTTTCTCCATAATCGGGGAATATTGTCCGGGCCTCGAAGTGGCCGGAAAAGCATACGATGTCAGGGAAGGAGTGCAGGTCATAAAGGAGATAAAACCCGACCTGGTGTTCCTCGATGTTGAGATGCCTCACGGTACGGGATTTGATCTGCTGACAAATTTCCCGGAAAAAGAATTCGATGTTATATTCATAACCGCATTCAACCATTATGCTATCAAGGCGATCAAGTTCAGCGCTGTGGATTACATACTTAAACCGATAAATATCAATGAGTTCATTGAAGCGGTGAATAAGGTGATGCAGAAACGGTCAAGCAGTATGTTCAGGGGCAATGAGAACATCAAGGCTCTTCTTGAGAACCTGAAGACAGGAGTTCCTTCGCGTCTGGCCATTCCTACTTCAGACGGAATGGAATACCTGAATCCAAAGGATATTATCCGTATTGAGGCTGACCGTAGCTACTCGTGGTTCTACATTACCGGGAACCGCAAGATACTCGTTTCAAAAAACCTTAAGGAGTTCCAGGATCTGCTCAGCGACCGTCACTTTTTCAGGCCTCACAATTCATATCTTATCAACCTGAAATACGTAAAGAAATATGTCCGCAAGGAGGGCGGGTACATTGAAATGCAGGACGGATCGGAAATACCAATATCACGAAACAAGAAAGACCTGTTTCTCGTTCACATGTCAAGATTCAAGGGGTGAGTTATAAAATGCCAGCGGCCGGGGGGCCGGGGAAAATAAAAAGGGGCTTTCTTTGAGAGCCCCTTTTCGCGTTAATTATACTAAAACTAAACCGTAGGGAAGAGCTGGAAGAATGCTCTTCATTTTACTGCCAGGACTTTTTCCGTGTTTTTCAGAAGGAACGGAAAATAGGCAGCAATAAGTTTTGTGTTTTCCAGATCGGTGTTGGTACCGCTTGAAAGCACTTTCTGATGGTAATACTGAAAGTTATCAAGGTCGTCATTTGAGGTTTTGAGCCCGTCATTTTCAAGCTTTTTGTCAAGCCTTTCCACCCCGAAATAATGACCATTGCAGACATACTGGACTGACAGCTGATCGGTCAGTACATAGTACTTCTTGCATTTTAAGGTCTTTTCAATAGCAACGGTTGTCTTCATTCCGGTATTCTCATAAGAGATGCTAAACGCCTTGAGCTCTTTCCCGTTAATCATTACGGGATTGTCGAGCGACTCAATTTTGTAGTCTCCCAGTACAGAATGGGTTTTCCCTTCTGCAACAACTTTTGATGCAAATGAAACAGTACAACATGCTATGATGAGTACTGCTAATGTGATTAATCTTTTCATGGCTTAAATAAATAATTAATTAATACTTTAAAACTCTTTTTACTGTCCTTGTATTGATTTGTATCTTCATAATCATATCATTACGAAATCTAAATTATACAATACATCAATACTAAAAGGTCCTGATTTACAGAATGCAATTTCCGGTTGACGGATTGCAGAAAACAGGGGTCAGAAAGGGGAGGAATATAAATTTCCCTTACAGTTTAATAAGAAAAATATCATTGAAATCACGGACATATGCAACACGGGTATCATCAGGGGAGAATATGACATTATTGATGCGTTCCATGGCAGCTGCCACAACACTACCGATGAGAGCGGCTGCAGCCATAGGTACAAGGAAAAACCCCACAAGCGCCATTACTGCTTCTTCCCCTATTAAAGACAGAGATTCAATGAATACAGGTGTCATGAATATTGTCCCTGTAATCCCTGCTCCGGAGATGACCGGGCCGGATACTTTAGAAAATGTTGTTCTGGCAGATATTCTCTCAATATCATTTATAAGAACCATGTTTGTTCCGACGCTTATCGTTGAATCATTCAGTATATCCAGCCTGCCTTTGATTTTTTCTCTTCCTGCCTCATAGGATCGCACCTTTACAAGGGTTCCTTCCCGTATCTTTCTCTCAACTGGCCTAAGTTTTGGCATGTGGAACCAGCGGCAGCTCAACAAGACTGGTTGCTGATGGCCTTAAATTCCGCTGCCTTGTCAATAAAAGGTACTGATCCTGTCCTGATAAGCTCAGGATGGATACCTGCAGACTTAAAATTATTATCAGTTTTCTCATCATTAAATCCTGTTATTTTTCCCCTAAGCCTTTAGACGACAAATTTTTACAAATTTACACATCCGGTAAGTAAAAGTCAATTCTATTATTTCATTATTTTTTGATAAAAATTTTAAATTAATTTTATCCCTATTCCAAAACCGGCATATCCGGTTACTTTAAGTATATTGCTAATCTCATTTTAAAATGGTATGAAAAACAAACGCAGAATCATTCTTTGTTCTATGGTTGTAGCAGGATTAGCTTTAATACTGACCTATAGCTATGAAAAAGGAAAGGGACCCTTTATCACAGGGATTGCGGCAGGTTACGGTCATTCACCGGTGTTAAAGTCAGACGGCATGTTATGGGCATGGGCTAAGAACCAGAGGGATCAGCCTGGCAACGGCAACAGATTGGATGTGTACATACCCGGACAGATAAATTCTATTAAGGAGTAAGAATAAGCTGCATTCTATGACTGAAACAGCTACAGCCGCCATGGATGCCAACAGGAAAAAGCAAAAAAACGGCAAAGTTCCGCGGTGGTATATACTATTCCTGCTTTCATCCCTGCTGGTGGTATCAATTCTGACAGTAGTCAGCCACTATGGGATCATTGACATCGGAAAGGCCGTTCTGATGATCTTCAGATGGATAGCCATCATTGCAATCGTTGGTTATGCGGTATATAAGAAATCCCTTACCACATGGATCCTGATCAGCATGATCGTCGGCGCCGAATTCGGCTATGATCTGCCGTCGGTAGCTGTTAAGATGCAGATAGTGAGCAAGATATTCCTACGCCTGATAAAAACCATCATTGCTCCTCTTCTTTTTGCGACTCTGGTGGTGGGGATAGCGGGGCACTCAAACCTGAAGCAGGTAGGACGCATGGGATGGAAATCGCTGCTTTATTTCGAGATCGTTTCCACGATCGCCCTTTTCATCGGGTTGTTTGCCATTAATATCAGCAAAGCCGGCATCGGAGTGAATGTACCTGACGTTGTAAACCAGGCTGAGGTACAGCAGGTAGCCCAGGTAACCGGGAGCGATATGATACTCCATATTTTCCCGGAGAACATAGCAAAATCCATCTATGAGGGGCAAGTCCTGCAGATCGTTGTATTCAGCATCATCTTCGGCATTGCAGTTGCCATGATAAAGGAAAAGTACAGGAGCCCTATGCTCAGGTTTACCGAATCGCTTGCCGAGACAATGTTCAAATTCACCCGGCTCATAATGTACTTTGCACCATTTGCCGTGTTTGCTGCAATAGCTTACAGCATCGGGCACATGGGACTCGACATATTGGTCAACCTCTTCAAGCTGTTGGCTACACTTTATGTTTCGCTGATCATCTTCCTTCTGGTGGTACTGCTGCCAGTTGCACTTATATTTAAGATCCCTGTCAAAAAATTTCTGAGCAAAATTGCCGAACCTGTCACTATAGCTTTCGCGACAACCAGCTCTGAATCGGCTCTTCCGATAGCTATGGAGCGCATGGAGGAGCTCGGGGTACCCCGCAAGATTGTTGCTTTCGTTATGCCCACAGGTTACAGCTTCAACCTGGATGGCACAACGCTTTATCTTTCACTGGCAACGATCTTTGTTGCGCAGATAAGCGGGATCGATCTGCCTTTTTCAAAACAGCTTCTTATTGTGTTCACACTGATGCTTACAAGCAAAGGTGTTGCCGGCGTGCCGAGGGCATCAATGGTGATACTTCTGGGAACGGCAGCCAGCTTCGGGCTCCCTACATGGCCGATCTACATCATACTCGGCATTGATGAGCTTATGGATATGGCGCGGACCTCAGTGAATGTGCTGGGCAACTGTCTGGCCACTGCAGTTATTGCCCGCTGGGAAGGGGAGTTCCACCCGGAAGGAGAGAAGGTATGAGGGGTGGAAGATGGGATTGAACGATTGCACGATTGCACGAAGAATATCAGACTTAATCTCTGCAAAAATAAACATATCAGGAAATGGAAAACAGTGACAAGGAAAAGATTGAACAGATAATCAGATCAAGGAAGAAAGCTCACAAGTTCTATTCCGGTCATTCAAAGGTTTACAGATCCTTCCTCGAAATGGAGAAGAATACGTATAAGGACGGCAAGCTGAGCAAAGTTCAGAAGGAGCTGATAGCGATAGGCATATCGGTGGTCATCAATTGTGAGTCGTGCATGGAATGGCACATAAAGCAGGCTCTTGGCGGAGGTGCAACGGAGGCTGAGATCCTTGAAGCCATTGAGGTGGGGATGGAGATGGGAGGGGGACCAGCTACTGTCTCCGCAAGATTCGCCATGGAGGTGATTGAGTACCACAAGAAATGAAAGGGAGAGGGGGAGAATATTCCGTGTTGCTGTGGTTAAAATTTTTCTTATAGACCTTTAATCCGGTTGATCAGATCATTAACATTTACTTCCGTACTATAGTATTTCTTTATCAGGTTGCCATCCTTATTATACAACGCAACAAAAGGAAACTGTAAAATACTGTAATAGTTACGGACAAAAAGAGAGTAACCTTCCGTTCCGACATATATATTCGGGTAATTATCCAGCTTATTTTCAGAGACAAACGGCTTGACTTTTTCGACAGGCATATATGTGATCATTGCAATGGAAGCATTCTGAAAATCATCGATCCGCTTCAGCATTTCTTCAGTAAACTGGTGACATTCTTCACATTCCGGAGAGAAATACATTATAATAATAGCTTTCCCCAGGGGCAGGTTCTGAGCCTTGAAGATCTTTCCATCATGAAGGGTCATCTGGAACGGTGGAACTTTACCGGATTGGGAAAAAGCCTGTGAAGCAGTAATGAGTAAAAAAGAGATAAATAGTAGAATGAGGTACATATTCTTCATCCTGGGAGCTTTGTTTTTGGATTGGGTAAAGATAACTAAAAAGAAAAGAATTTGATTTATATGCAGTGAACGGTGACCCCCCATCACTTCTAACCTTCAATTTATTGTTTTTCGTCAAAAAGTAATGACTTGTTTTCATATTTGGATTAACTTACATTCAGTTATCTCCTTTCAAAATTCTATACCCATTGTCATGAAAACAAAACTTACCCTAACATTCCTTTTATCTTTTTCCTTTTATCTTTTATCTTCACAAGTGCCTCAGGGCTTCAACTACCAGGCTGTAGCTCATAACAGCGCCGGGGCGCCAATAATGAGCACAACAATCCAGGTTAAGATGGGAATTCTTTCAGATACTACTGCACCTGTTGTGGTATGGGAAGAATTGCATTCATCAGTAAAAACCAATATATATGGTATGTTCAACCTGGTGATCGGAACAGGTGTACGGCAATCCGGATCAGCACAGAATTTCAGTGATATTGACTGGACCAGTGTTCCTCTGTTCCTGAAAGTCCAGATTAATTACCAGGGTGCATGGAAGAATATGGGCAACGCAAAATTATGGTCTGTGCCATATGCCATGGTAACAAATGACATCGGAGCTCCTTTGAAAAAACTGGCAGTGACAGGCGGGACCGACAACCTGGAAGAAGCATTGTTCGAGGTAAAGAATAAAGACGGTCAGACAATATTTGCAGTTTACAATGAGGGCGTAAGAGTTTATGTTGATGATGGTGATGAAAAAGGAGTCAAGGGAGGATTTGCCATAGGCGGATTTGGATCTACAAAAGCTCCGTCGCAGCCCTATTTTATTGTTAAGCCTGATTCCATCAGGATGTATCTGTATGACACTGTAAAAGCTGTCAAGGGAGGATTTGCTATAGGTGGGTATGGAAAAGCCAAAGGTGGCTCACAGAATTACCTCTTTGTCAGTTCTGACAGCATCAGGGCATATATTGACACAGCCTCTGTAAAAGGCGTCAAGGGAGGTTTTGCGATCGGAGGATTTGATAAAACAAAATCACCAGGTGAAGAATATTTTCGTGTAACACACGACAGTACAAGGATCTACATTGATAAAGCTCCATCTACAAAGGGTAAGAAGGGAGGCTTTGCAATAGGAGGATTCGGAACAGTAAAATCTCCGAAGGAAGAGTACCTCAGGGTAACACGCGACAGCACAAGGATCATTACATCAGATCCGGTCAAAGGTTTTGCAATAGGTAGTATTGCCACGGGTACTCAGGAGAATTATCTGAAGCTGAATCCTTCCAACTACTTCATCGGACATGAAGCTGGAAAGAGGATTACGACCGGCTTATATAACTCAATTATTGGTTATCGTTCAGGTTCAACTCTGACAACCGGTTCTTATAACTCATTTTTAGGTTATGAAGCAGGATACTCTAATACAATAGGTAACAACAATATTATTATGGGATATAAATCCGGATTTGCTAATTCGACCGGATCATATAATATCTTCCTGGGAGACTCTGCAGGTGTTTCAAATACAACAGGGGAGATAAATCTTTTCATGGGATATAAAGCCGGCGCAGGAAATACTACCGGGTCCATGAATATCTTCCTGGGTGACTCCAGCGGCGTCTCAAATACTACCGGCGGAGGCAATGTATTTATAGGAGACTGGGCCGGGTATAAAAGTTCTACAGGGTGGGATAATATTATTATTGGTATTGCCGGTTATGAAAATACAACTGGTTCTGAAAATGTTATTATGGGGACATTTGCAGGTACTTATAATCATGATGGATTTCGAAATGTTTATATAGGTGAAAGGGCAGGATATACCACATCAGGAGGGAGTAAAAATGTATTTATTGGGTGCAGTGCAGGCCGTCATGCTGATTCTTCAAATCTAAGCGTCTTTATTGGGAATAATGCAGGTTATAATTCTTCGGGATGGCGTAATGTATTTCTGGGAGCAGGTTCTGGTGCTGGAAATATATTAGGGAATGATAATGTTTTTATAGGTTATGAGGCTGGAAGGAATGATACTTTATCTAACAAATTATATATAGCTAATTCGAGTACTGCCTTCCCTTTAATTTATGGTGAGTTTGATAATGGGAGAGTTATAATTAACGGTAATTCAAGTAATAATACTTTTGACAGAACTTTATTTGTCAATGGAACTGCTGGCAGTAATTATCCCTGGTCTAACGACAGCGACGAAAAACTTAAACATGATATTGTTACGATCCCTGATGCTCTTCAGAAAGTATTAAAACTCAGAGGAGTGAATTTTTTATGGAACGAGCCTACAGAAGGAATGGATGGTTTGCAAATG
>CAZLCF010000106.1:0-9636 GCA_964557905.1 uncultured Rikenellaceae bacterium
TTATCGGGAGACTTTTATATGACAGCAAATCAATCTTTGAAGACCAGATGGATCATATTGTTGAATCCAGTAAGCGTCTTGGTAAAGAGGGGATTGATCTGTCATTGCTGACTGATGGGTTAAGGGCAGAAAGAGAACAGGGAATCACAATTGATGTTGCCTACAGGTATTTTGCAACCCCCTTCCGTAAGTTTATAATCGCAGATACTCCAGGCCATATTCAGTATACAAGGAATATGGTGACCGGTGCAAGCACAGCAGATCTTGCAGTTATTCTCATCGATGCACGTAAAGGAGTACTAGAACAAACTCTCCGCCATTCATATATCGCATCTTTACTCGATATAAGACATGTAGTATTCTGCATTAATAAAATGGATATGGTTGACTACTCAACAGGAGTGTTTGATAATATTAAACAGAAGCTCACAAACCTTGCAGAAAAGCTGGAAATTGAGGATGTACATTTTATTCCGATAAGTGCCAAATTCGGTGATAATGTGGTTAAACCCTCTGAAAATATGGAGTGGTACAAAGGAAAAACCTTTCTTCGGCTTATTGAGACTATCGAAATAAAGAAAATAAAAAATTCATCAGTTTCTCGATTTCCGGTCCAGACAATAATACGTCCATTATCTGACGAATATCATGATTACCGGGGCTATGCCGGCAGAGTTGCAGGCGGAATATTCAGGAAAGGAGATGCAGTTTTGATACTGCCCTCAATGATCAAATCAAGGATATCAGGCATTGATGTGATGGGAAAGAGTCTGAATAAAGCCGTAAATGGTGATTCTGTAACGATAACTCTGGAAGATCAGGTCGATGTCAGCCGGGGCAACCTGATCGTGAAAGAAAATGAACTGCCTGAATCAGGTCAGGATATAAATCTTATGACATGCTGGTTCAATGAAAGACCTGTTAAAATCGGGGGGAAGTATCTTGTCAGGAACTATAGCAACGAAACTACCTGTATCATCAAGTCTGTAGTCTATAAAATGAATATAGATACCCTTGAGAATGAGACTTCGAATCCCGAAGTAAGAATGAATGATATTGCAAATATCACCATCAGGACTGCAAAACCCTTATTTTATGACTCTTACAGGAAGAATAATATAACAGGAAGCCTGATTCTTATTGAGGAGGGTACCAATGAAACAGTTTGTGCCGGAATGATACAATAATTATTTTTGAGAATTATTGTCTTTTTTCACTTCTTTTTCTTCCGTTACCTGCTTTGCGGTATAACCAAGCTTTTCAATAGCTTTCTTTATTTCTTCGGGATTATTTTTATCCTTCTGATATGTAACTGTCACCTCTTTGGTTCCAAGATTACATTTAACATCTTTGATCCCCTTTTCCTGCGGAAGATTAGTCATAATCTTGTTGACACAATTATCGCAATGAATTGATGTCTCAAATTTTATAGTTTCAGTCGTTTTATCTTTATCCTGTGCTGTCAAAAGAACAGGAATTGCAAATAATAGAATGGTGATGAACAGTTTCTGAATAGTTTTCATAATTGAGAATTTTTATTGTTTGTAATTTAATTAAATGTCCCTGTTAAAAAAGATCCTGAACCCGGCATAAACTTTTCTGCCATGCACCGGTCCCCAGATAAGGCCTGAGTCAAAATATTCACCAAAGGGGTCATCGGCAGCAATTACAGGATTATGCTGTTTAAAGTTAGTAAGATTTTCACTTCCTATATACATATTCCAATTCCGGTAGTACCTTGTAGCCTGTACATTCATTATTAAATATGCTTTGAAATTATCGCCCCGTCTGTATAATTCAGGATTTGGACCAGTTGACGGGATTCTTCCCGGGCCGTTCAGCTGGAGTGTATAATCAAATTGCCATTTTCTGAGATGTGTAAGCCATGAAGCAGTCAGAAGTCCTTTATATTTGCTGGTAAGCGGTTTCTCACGAAGGATACCGTCAATTGTCATCTTTACATCGTTCCATCTCCATGCGGCAAGCAGATCGAATCCTTCAAAAACAGACGATGATGCCTCTACCTGGAATACATTTGAAAATGACTTCCCTACCAGGTTATAAAACCGTACTTCATTGATGTCAGCATCCATATCTGTTATTATCTGCTTCATAAAGCTTGTACGAAAATACTCAGCTGAAAGCTTAAGTTCCTTTTCAGCAACCGGAATATTTCCGGTAAGACTGAGGCCAGTATTCCATGCCTCTTCTATATCCAGGTTATTTGCAATTTTCATAATCCGGCTGCTTGCCAGGAGAAAACTGTTTTCTGCCAGGACATTACCTGCCCGGAATCCCTTTCCCGCTGAAGCTCTTAACGTTATTGCAGGACTGATATTATATTTCAAATGAATCCTGGGCGTTACTAGTGTACCGTACAGGTTATGAAAATCAGCTCGGATCCCTGCAATAAAAGTTAATTTTGCAGAATCTGTATAAGTGTATTGAGCAAAAAGCCCTGGAACAGACTCTTTTCTTCCAAGAAGAATTGTATCAAGCTTTTCATCATAAAGGTCATATTTATAGCTTAATCCGGCCTCAAAAGTATGTTTGCTAAAGCTGGGATTCCACATGTAAAGGAGGCTTGAATAATAGTTTTTTTGTGTCCCGTTATAAAGCTTCCTTCCGAAAAAAGAATTCTGCTCATGCCAGGCCAAATTATTGATCCATCCGATGCTCATGCTCCGGTCCTTAGGGAAGACAATTCCTGTCTTGGTGAATCCTTCCAGTCTCCTTGTATTGATTTTTATGCCAAATCCGTCTGTCCATGTATCCGGATCATTCCTTTGATAATTGAACTGGCCTCCGATCCTTTGCTCATCGAGATAATGTACCCCGGCCCGTAAAGTAATAGTTTCAGTCATATAATCCCACCTGTTGAACAGATTGTATTGTCTTATGTCGGGTTCATCCCTGAAACCATCATTATTATGATCGCTGCTGCTATTCTGAAACTCTGAATGAGCGCTGAACATAGTACTCAGGTTTTTATTCAGGATGACAGATGTATTGGCGTTTATTTCCTGGCGGCCTGCATTGTTAATAAATCCATTCACATATAGTTTTTCACTTGTCCGCGGCTTTTTGTATTCTACATTTATCTGGCCTGCAATTGATTCATATCCGTTTCTAACTGATGAAGTTCCTTTTGATATTTGTATTGATTCCATCCAGGGACCAGGGATATAATTAAGACCATAAGCAGTTGAGAGACCATATACTGCAGGAATATTCTCCGTAAGTATCTGTGTGTAATTGCCGGCCAGACCCAACAGTTGGATTTGTCTGGCTCCGGTTGCTGCATCAGAATAATTAACATCAACAGAAGCGTTTGTAACAAAACTTTCTGCAAGGTTGCAGCAAGCGGCTTTTCGCAGCTCTGCCCCGGTAATGTGAACTGTAAGCTGTGGATCGAATCTGCTTGTATATGTTCCTGATGCTTTTCCCGAAACAACTACTTCGGCTGTCTCATTCTGCTGATGTAAACCATGGGTAAAATACTCCTCATCCTCGCCGACCGTAACTGTATCGGTTTTATATCCAACAAAGCTGATTACCAGCTTTTCTGCCTGTTTCACACGCTTAATGATGAAATAGCCGGCAGCATTTGTTGTCGTTCCGACTGTTGTTCCAGCCCAGACCACATTTGCACCCGGAAGGCCAAGTTCATCCTTATCGGCAGTATCAAATATCTTGCCTTCAAGCTTCGACTGCCCGTAAAGCATTCCCGGTATCAGCAGAGGGAGGATAAAGAAGATATGCCTGATTGATATTACCCT
The DNA here is from genome assembly GCA_964557905.1 of uncultured Rikenellaceae bacterium. Taxonomy (GTDB): domain Bacteria; phylum Bacteroidota; class Bacteroidia; order Bacteroidales; family VadinHA17; genus LD21. Next base: position 3,780 of record CAZLCF010000106.1, read on the forward strand.
TTTCATTGACGGCAAATATAGAAATTGTTTTGACCTGAAAAGGTTAACAAAATATTAGGATAAAAGTTCATAGAAGAGTTTCCGGGATACGGATGCATTGACTCAATTCCTTGCAAGTCTTTTGAAAATATAATAGGCAGGCACTCCTACAGCAACAGTCAGCAAGGCAATTGATGATTCAACCGGCCTTTCAAGAAATGAGAGGACAAGAATGAAAATGCCTGCGCTGACATAAATTAATTGTGTAACGGGAAATCCTTTTATACGTAAAGCCCCCGGAACATTTTTTCTTAATCTCCAGATACTAATAACTGTAAAGACGGGAAATATTCCGAGTGCAAATCCCATATAGGTAAGCACCTGCTCAAATGATCCGGAAAGGACAAGGATCACTGCAATAAGACCCTGAAGGATAATGGAATTGGACGGAACCTGGAATTTTGGATGGATCTTTGCTACGGATTTGAAGAAGAGTCCGTCTTTTGCCATCGAATAATATACTCTCGGACCAATAATAATAAATGCACTCAGTGAAGAGAAAAGGGCAAATGCAATGAGCAGGGAGAAAAGCACCTCCGCTGATTTGCCGAACAGGTTTCCCATTGCAAGGCCGCCAACTGATATTACGCCCTTCATTTCCTCCGGATTAATTCCATAGACATAAAGAATATTCAGAGAAAGGTAAAGTATGATTACTATTCCTGTACCATAGATCAGGGAACGCGGAAGTATTTTTGAAGGATTCTTTATCTCAGCTCCAAGATAGGTTGAAGCATTCCATCCGCTGTAGGCAAACATGATCCACATAAGTGAAAGACCGATGGTTTTCCACCCTGCAAAACCCGGATCAGAAATATTTTCTCTGCTGAAATTAGAAGTATCACCTTTCCCTGACATCAGTCCGGCGAAAATAAGAACCACAATCAGAAGAACCTTAAGTACTGTCAGAACATTCTGGATCCGTGTCCCGGTCTTAATGCCCCGGTAATGTATAAAGGTGAAAATCAATATTATGAAGATTGAGATAAGCTTCCCTGTCATTTTTTCATTCATTATTACGGAAGCCGAAAGCCAATCCGGAAGAGCAGGTACCGCCCTGAGGAAGTATTCACTGAATCCCATTGCCGATGCGGCGATAGGTGCTGAAAATCCGACAATAAAGGATACCCATCCGCTGAGGAATCCAAAAACAGGATGATAGAGTTTTGAGAGAAAGAGATATTCGCCGCCTGCACCGGGCATTGCAGCACCAAGCTCACCATAGGATAATGCACCGCAAAGTGCAATTATTCCGCCAATAGCCCACAGGACCAGCATAAGTATGGGATCATTTAACCCTGACATAAGAAGTCCTGATGTGGTGAATATCCCGGCACCTATCATATTGGCTATGACAATATTTGTTGACGGGAAGAGACCGAGCTTTCTCTGAAGTTTTTCTTCAGCCATGAATGGACAGAATTATTTTTCGGATTTTTTATAACTGATCGAAACACCACCACCATTGGAGTTAACAGAAGTCTCATAGTTTGGGAGGCTCCTTACATATTCCAGGAAAACTCCCTGACCTCCGTAACCTCCGTAGCCACGGCCTCTGTCCGAAACATTGTGGGCTGTAAAACAACCGCCTGTTTTCAGTTTTGGATCAATATCAATAAAATAGTTTTTATACCATTCCTTGTCGGCATCGCTGAAAACAAAGTCAAACGGACCCTTCAGTTCCCTTACAAGTTTATGTGCATCAGCCAGCCTGGCATCAATATATTCTGATAATCCGGCCTGCCTGAAATTCTGAAGAGCCTCATTATATCTTCCCTCATCAATATCAATTGTGATAAGCTTTCCGCCTGTTTTGCTTAATGCCCAGGCGATCCAGATACCTGAATGGCCCGTTGAGGTACCAATCTCAAGAGCATTTTTATAATTGTTTTTAATGATAATATCATAAAGGAGCTGTCCATCAACCGATGGTATATTCATATCATACCACTGCCGTGAATGATCATTCAGGAATTTCTTGACCTTCTCATCAAGAGCAGGGTTTACATTTAAAGTCTGGGCTGAAGATGGCATTATATCAAGCCCCATACTCAGTATCATGCATATTAATAGAGCCGTGAAGTATTGTCTTTTCATAATGTAACGGATAATATTCCTGAAGTAAAGCTAAAACTATTTGACATTTATCAATCCAAGTTTATTCCGAAATGAGGTATTCAGTCATTTGCCCGGCATCGGAATTTATTTTCTTTTCATAACTTTCCGTTGATTATAAGAATATTGACTTAATGTTAAAATTGCCATAAGTGAAAGCATATCTTAAAAATAACATTGTGATTCTGGTAATAACAGGACTTGCGCTTCTTAATGTTATTCTGCACCTTGTCATGTCATATAATCTTGAATTTCACAGGGATGAGCTTTTGTATTTTTCACTTGGACTTCACCCGGGATTCGGCTATGCCACTGTACCTCCTCTTATCGGGTGGATTGCCTGGCTGATGCAGAATATTTTTGGATATTCCCTGTTTGCGGTCAGGATATTTCCGGCGCTGGTGGGCGGATTGATGGTCTTTCTTATGTCGGCCCTCGCAAAAGAGCTGGGAGGATCTAATTTTTCCAGGATCCTTGCGGCTATCGGAATGCTCATATCCGGATTTGGCCTTAGAACTTTCATATTATATCAGCCTGTGCATATAGATCTGATGTTTTGGACACTCTCTTTTTACCTGGTAATTAAGTACATAAATACACAATCAGACAGGTACCTGATACTTTTCGGGATAGCGGCCGGAGCAGCATTATTAAATAAGTACCTCATAGGATTGCTATTTTTCTCATTTCTTATCACAATCCCTTTCACTCAATACAGGAATATCTTCAGAAACAGGAAATTCTGGATTGGTATTCTGGCCGGAACAATCATTTTCCTTCCCAATCTCATCTGGCAGCTGGCAAACGGACTGCCGGTCATTAATCATTTTTCCGAACTGGCCAGGACACAGCTGGTCAATGTCGATAAAGCAGGTTTTTTAATGGACCAGTTATTTAATCCAATGGCTGCTTCTGTACTTACTGTTGCCGGGATCATTTTCCTGTTTATCAACAGAAACGTAAAGAAATTCAGGTTCCTTGGGATCATCGTCATTTTAATAATTATCGTTCTCATGTTTTTGCAGGGGAAGAGTTATTATACACAGGGGTTGTTTCCATTACTGATCGCTGCAGGATCCGTGTCGTGGGAGAAATTATTAAAAAAACTGTGGGCCAGAATTCTTTTCACAGTGATATTAATTTTACTGACAATTCCGGTATTACCTATAGGGATACCTGTTTATAAGACTGAAAAGCTGATCAGATACTTCAAAAATCTTGAAATCAAATACGGGATGACTATTGCCCGACGGTTTGAAGATGGCTCAATCCATTCTCTGCCACAGGATTATGCCGATATGCTGGGATGGGAAGAACTTACTGCGATCACCAGCAAGGCCTGGCAGATGGTTGATGATAAAAAAGCCGGTATGATCTATTGCGGAAATTACGGACAGGCCGGAGCAATAACAATTATTGGCAAAAAATATGGTCTTCCTGAAGCGGTGAGCTTTAACGAAAGTTTTATATACTGGTTTCCGCAACAATTCAATCCTGATATTAAATCCTTTATTTATATAAATGATGAACTGGGTGACGACGTTAATGCACTTTTCCGGAAAATCACAAATGTGGGGAGTATAACAAATCCTGATGCCAGGGAATATGGCACCACGGTTTATCTTTGTGAGGACCCTGTAATGAGCTTTAATAAATTCTGGAGCGAAAGAACGAAAGACCTCAGATAGAAATATTAACTAATCTCTTACGACAATGAAAATCCTGAAGAAAATCCTAAAGGCTCTTGTTATTGTTATAATTATCCTGGTACTTGGCTTTGCAGGAATAATTATTTATGCCCTTATTTCCGATTATGAACCAGGAGAAACAGAAACTGTTTTTAATTCAGATAATCCGGGAAGATTAAGCGATACGGCCCAAATCTCTTTAATGACCTGGAATATTGGGTATTGCGGACTTGATAAAGCAATGGATTTTTTCTATGATGGCGGAACAAAAGTAGCAACCCCCAAAGAAAACTGTCTGGAGAATCTGGCTGCGGTAAAGAAATTTCTTTCTGATAATGATTCAATTGATTTCTTTCTGATTCAGGAAATAGACCGTGACAGCAAGAGGAGCTACAATATTGATGAATATGATGCACTCGGGAAGGTGCATGCAGAATATTTCCCGTTTTTTGCCAAAAACTATGATGTCTTTTTCGTTCCGGTTCCCCCTTTGAATCCCATGGGAAAAGTTTTATCAGGACTTGCAACTTACAGCAGGTATCAGCCTTCTTCATCGGTACGTTACCAGTTCCCGGGTGAATATGGTTTCCCGATGCAGCTTTTTATGCTCGACAGATGTTTCCTTGTAAACCGTTATCCGCTTGAAAATGGTAAAGAACTGCTTGTGATCAATACTCATAATGAAGCATTTGATCCGGGAGAGATCCGTAAGGCCCAGATGGCTTATCTGAGGGAGTTACTACTTTCGGAATACGGCAAAGGCAACTATGTAATAGCGGGTGGCGACTGGAATCAGTCTCCTCCTGATTTCAAACCTGAATTTGCTGGAAACCAGGTAAATACTGATCAAATGATGATGGCTTCTGATTTTCTTCCGGCAGGCTGGCAATGGATTTATGATAACAGAAACCCATCAAATAGGACAGTCATAGCAGCTTATGATCCTTTCACAACGACAACTACGGCCATAGATCTTTTCCTCCTTTCACCCAACATTAAGGAGATATCGGTCGGATGCATAAATCTAAACTTTGAAAACTCAGATCACAATCCGGTAAGGATGAAAATCAGACTGAAGGAACAGAATTGAAATAACAACTGGAAATTATATTTTTATCCCTGTAATTAGTGTTGAAACATTTTTAAGTATTTTTGATTTAATTATCAGCGCAGAGAATTATTTTATCCATGCATAAATTGTCGGTACAATTTAAATAATTATCAAAATATGAACTTCTCAGACTTTACAACACCCTACGGTAAAAAAGTGAATAAAGAAGCATTTATTCATCTTGTGCAGATTTCAAGGACCGATAAGAAAATCAGCAAGGAAGAGCTTGACCTTCTTCATAAGGAGGGAAGGAAATTTGGACTGACGGATCCTGAAATTGACGACCTGATGCATGCCCAGAGAGGCCATCATTATGTTGCTCCCTACGGCCTTGACGAAAAGTTCGAGCATCTTTACCAGATTGCCCAGATGATTCTTGCCGATGAAGTTATCAAGGAAAGTGAAATAAAGATGCTGAGAAAGTTCGCCATTGAAGCTGGATTCAGCGACAAAACCATTGATAAACTGGTTGATCTGCTGTTTGAAGGCATTAAGAATAATGAATCTGAAGAAGCCTTACTTAAGGAGTTTAGGAAAAAACACCTATTCAAAGACTGAGACCGGGGTAAATATCAATTAAAGATTCCTCGCTAATGCTCGGAATGACAGAGCAAACTTGAAGGGGAACAAAACGAGGGAGATTCCTCGCTAATGCTCGGAATGACAGAATAAATGTAGGGGAACACGGAGAGGTGGCGGCGATTTGCTCATGCAAATCGCCGCCACCTCTTCCCCTCTATAAAATGATATTGTCATTCCGAATGGAGTCCCGATTTATCGGGACGAAATGAGGAATCTCCTCACTATGATCAATTTTTTTTAGATATGTGGTAATTTTGTATATTTTACCAGGTCTGTCCAAAATAAGTAAAATCGAATAAGAAAAAGAGCGGTTGGAAAACTA
>CAZLCF010000107.1:0-9616 GCA_964557905.1 uncultured Rikenellaceae bacterium
ACACCAGTAGATGCTTATCGTCCATGATAATCTTGTTATGATCCAGGAGCCAGCGTAATACCTTTACGACTTTTTCCTCCGGATGACTTATTTTGGTCACCAGGTCCCGGGCATCTGTCTTCTCTTTTGCCAGTACTTCCTTTATCTCGTCAAGAATAAGGTCAAACTCATACTTGCTGAGATCGAGTTCATTCCTTTCGCGACATACATCACAGATACCGCATCTGTCTGATTCCTCGCCGAAATAATCGAGAAGGATGACCGACCTGCACCTTGTATTATAATCAGCATAGTCAATCATTTTATTCAGCCTGATCACGTGCTTTTCCTTCACATGCAGATAATTATCAGGCGATATCATAAGTGCTTTTCTTTCGAGCCTCTCCTCAGTGAAAATAACAAGCGCCGTTTTCTTCCCCGGAATATAACTTATTATCTTAAGGGTGGCCAGCTTCACAAGGAACCTGTAAACGGCGTCCCTCGATAATGCAGATTTTTTGGCGAGTGCCTCCTCGTTTATTGCCACAAATTCAGTGAACATTCCTGTATAGGATCTTAACAGTAATTTAATGAATCCGTCAAATGCTTCATTTGCCACCTGAAATTTATAAAGATCGTCGCGGCCGACAATGAAATGAACCCTTGACGGATTATTTATCTCTTCCGTGAATTCAATATACCCTTCCCTCTGCAGAAAGCTGAGGCTGTTGTATGTCTCAATGACAGGAAGCCTGTATTTTGAAACAAAATCGTACATATTGAAGTCAAATACGTTGTCTTTTCCCGAACCCTGCGGTACCTGGAGAAAATTACAGAGAGCTTCGTATGTGTCCTTTATTTTTTTGACAGGAGGGAATTTACGTTTCACCGAATCTTCGAGACGGGTTTTGTCGGAAGGCGAGTACAACAGAACGGCAAACGCCGGCTTGTTGTCGCGACCTGCTCTCCCGCTTTCCTGGAAATAGTCTTCGATTGATTCCGGCATATCCCAATGAATGACAAATCTCACTTCAGCTTTATCTATACCCATTCCGAAAGCATTCGTGGCAACAATGACACGTGTTTCCCCTGTAGTCCACGAAATCTGTTTCTTATCCCTGAGCTCAACAGGCAGTCCTGCATGATAAAAATCTGCACTGATACTGTTTGCTACAAGCAGTTCTGCAATCTCCTTGCTTCTTTTCCTGCTTCTTACATATACAATCCCGCTGCCTTTAACCTTGTGAAGGGTTTTTATCAGGTAGGTTCCTTTATCATCAACCCTCCTTACCAGGTACGAAATGTTCTTCCGTTCAAAACTAGTCCTGAGAACATTCTTTTCCCTGAACTGGAGCTTTTGTATTATATCATCAATAACCGGAGGAGTAGCTGAAGCGGTGAGCGCCAGGAACGGAACCTTATCAGAAATGAGGTCGCGAATTGATGCGATTCTCAGATATGATGGCCTGAAATCATAGCCCCATTGGGAAATGCAGTGTGCCTCATCAACAGCCACCAGGTTAAGGTTCAGACGTGGCAGCCTTGTCTGAAATATCCTTGTTGATATTCTTTCAGGAGAAATATACAGGAACTTATAATCGCCGTAGATACTGTTCTCCAGTGCTATATCGATCTCCTCGGCCGACATTCCTGAATGTATGGCCAAAGCTTTTATCTCAAGAGCGTTAAGACGGCTCACCTGGTCTTTCATAAGAGCTATCAGAGGAGTTATTACAAGGCATATCCCCTCCTTTACCAGCGCAGGCACCTGGAATGTGATTGATTTTCCGCCGCCGGTAGGCATAAGTCCCAGTGTATCCTTTCCCTCTGCCACTGATCTTATTATTTCCTCCTGCAGCGGTCTGAAAGAAGTAAATCCCCAATATCTGGTAAGTACCTGCCTGTAAGGTTCAATATTCATTTGTCCGGGAAAAGATGCCTTATACAAAAATAGCAACAGTAATTCAATTTTTTATGAAACGTGATGGAATGATTGTTTTATGAGTTGCGAATTTTTCGTAATTTGCGCAGCAAAACCTAAAATCCTGTCCGATGTCATTCTTAGAAGATAAAATACTGTATGAAGGATTAACATTTGACGATGTTTTGCTTGTTCCTTCTTACTCAGAGGTGCTTCCCCGGGAAGTGGACCTGAGTTCAATGTTCACAAGGAATATCCCGATAAACACACCGATTGTTTCAGCTGCAATGGATACTGTTACCGAGGATGAGCTTGCAATAGCAATTGCAAGGGAAGGTGGTATCGGAGTCATCCATAAAAACATGAGTATTGAAAAGCAGGCCACCCAGGTAAAGCGTGTAAAAAGAGCTGAGAATGTAATGATCTTTGATCCGATAACGATCGGCCTGGATGCCACGGTTTCAGATGCTATCAGCCTGATGAAGGAATACGGGATCGGGGGAATACCGGTGATTGACAAGGATGGCATACTGAAAGGCATCGTCACCAACAGAGACCTGAGGTTTGAGAGCAACCGCAAGCGAAAAATTACCGAGGTGATGACTACAAAGCTTTTCACAACCAATCATCAGACAAATCTTGATGAAGCTGCAATGATCCTCAGGAAGCATAAGATTGAAAAGCTGCCAATGGTTGATGAAGCCGGAAAGCTTGTCGGACTTATAACATACAAGGATATTACCAAGACAAAGGACCGTCCGAATTCTTGTAAGGATGAAAAAGGAAGACTAAGGGTAGCCGGTGCTGTCGGTATTGCTGCTGATACTCTTGAAAGAGTAGCCGCCCTGATCAATGCCAGTGTCGATGCGGTTGTCATTGATACGGCACATGCCCATACCAAAAATGTGATCAAAATACTGAAGGAGATCAAGAAGAATTATCAGGATACAGAAGTGGTCGTGGGGAATATAGCAACAGCCGAGGCAGCGAAAAAGCTGGTAAGCGAGGGTGCTGATGCATTGAAAGTAGGGATAGGACCCGGGTCAATCTGTACAACAAGAGTCATCGCCGGGGTTGGGATCCCTCAACTTTCGGCTATTTACAATGTCGCCAGAGCTGTTGAGGGAACAGGCATACCTGTGATAGCTGACGGCGGGATAAGGTATTCAGGCGATATTATCAAGGCAATAGCAGCCGGAGCAGATTCGATAATGGCGGGATCTATTTTTGCCGGTGTTGAGGAATCACCCGGTGAAACCATAATATATAATGGTCGTAAGTTTAAGGCATACAGGGGCATGGGATCTATTGAAGCTATGCAGATGGGATCCAAGGACCGCTATTTTCAGGATATTGAAGATGATATACAGAAGCTTGTTCCTGAAGGTATCGCGGCAAGAGTGCCATATAAAGGAACCCTTGCGGAAGTGATCTACCAGATGACAGGCGGTTTAAGAGCGGGAATGGGGTACGTAGGCGCAAAAAACATCAGCATACTTAAAAAAGATGCCAGATTTGTCAGGATCACCAATTCGGGGATCATTGAAAGCCATCCCCACGATGTTTCTATAACCAGGGAGTCTCCGAACTACAGCAGAAAAACCATTGAATAACCGGCATCTGATGAAAGTAAGATCATCAATGTTGATTTTAATACAGTCACTGTTGCCTGTTGTTTGTCAGGCTCAGGGGCTTAATGATAAAACACTGATGACAACCGCAGGGAAAGCGGTTCCGGCCGGGGAGTTCATAAGAATGTTCAATAAAAGCAGTGAACCCGGGAATCCTTCCGATGTTGACGATTATCTGCAGCAGTACATAGTTTTTAAGCTTAAAGTTGCTGATGCCGTCCAGGAAGGATATGACACAACAAAGGCTTTCCGGAATGAGCTGAACGGCTACAGGAACCAGCTTGCACAGAATTACCTGACTGATAACCAGGTTAAGGAAAAACTTTTACAGAAAACATACAAGAGATCGCTTACTGAAATAAATGCCTGGCACATACTTGTTAACTGCGCCCCGGAAGCAAAGCCGGAAGATACCCTTGCTGCCTGGCAAAAAGCTGCTGATGTCAAGGAGAGAATAATTAAGGGAGAACCTTTTGAACAGGTCGCCCGCGGAACGTCAGATGATCCTTCCGTGAAAATCAACGGGGGCAACCTGGGTTATTTCACTGTCTTCCAGATGATAATGCCATTTGAGGATGCAGCATATAACCTGAAAAAAGGAGCAATCTCAAATCCGGTCAGAACACCATACGGATACCACATAATAAGTATTGCCGATAAACGGCCTGCCAGGGGGAAGATACTTGTCGCGCACATCATGAAGGCTGCTCCTCCAGGAACCGGGGAAAAAGAAATTAAACAGGCTGAAGATGCAATTAACAGGATTTATGAAGAACTGCAGGCAGGCGGTTCTTTCAGTGAGCTGGCTATTAAATACTCCGATCATAAAGAATCAGCTGCTAACGGCGGAAAACTTGAGTGGTTCGGAACCGGCGAAATTATCAGTGATTTCTCGGAGGCAGCCTTCTCAATACCTGATACAGGGAAATATACCCGTCCCGTACGTACGCCCTACGGATGGCATATCATCAAATTGCTTGGCAGGAAACCCCATGGATCGTTTGAAGAGACCAGGTCGTACCTAGAAAGCAAGATCAACCAGTCATATCTTAATTCATTAAGTAAAAAATCATTTATCGATAAGCTGAAAACCGAATATAAGTTCAGGATCAACCAGTCAGCGTTCAAATGGTTCGTTTAAAATACCGACACACTGATTATCCGGGGACTTGCAAAATACAATAAAGAATCAATGCCCTCAGGGAATCTGTATACATTTGCAAATCAACACCTTACAGTAAAAGAATTCGCTACATATCTTGAAAGAAGGGGTTCAATGATTGTTACGGATGATCCGGAATTATTTATCAGCCAGTCAATTGAATCAAGGATCTCTGATCAGATAATTAAATATGAAAATTCAATCCTTGAAAATAAGTATCCTGATTTCCGGTACCTTATGAATGAGTTCCATGACGGAATACTCCTGTTCGAAATATCAGGCAAAAAGGTCTGGAACAGGGTAAGTGAAGACAGTACCGGACTTAAAAACTATTACGGGGAACACAAGCGTGACTTTCTTACGAGGAAAGGAATTGAAGCAAAAATTTATACTCTAAGATCGCCGGAAAAAGAAAAGATGCTTTCATCCGCCTATAAAAAATATTCGCGGAAACCCGGAACTGATAAGATGATGCTGGCAAAATTCAATAAAAAGAATGATTCATTGCTGGTCATCGCTGAGGGAAAATGGTTTAGCGGCGATGATCCGGAACTGGATAAAATTGAGTGGACGACAGGAACAAAATTCCGCAGGATAAAAAATTACCCGTCAATTATTGCAATAAACAAGGTTATTGAACCGGAACCTCTTCCGTTTGAAGAAGTCCAGGGAGAGATGATGTCAGGTTACCAGGATTATCTCGAGAATGAGTGGGTAAAGCAATTAAAGAGTAAATACACCGTTAAAATTGATGAACTGGTTCTTTCAGAAGTTAAAAAGAGTCTCGGCAATGAATAGGATCCTGATTTTGATTTCAATTACAATATTGACAGTCAGCTGCAGCAATTCCAGGAGTTATCCAAAACGGGTAGCTGTGGCCCGTGCGGGTGAGGTTTTTCTTTATCTCGACCAGATACCAAAGTTGATACCACCGGGAACAACACCGGCTGACAGTACTGCAATAATTCATAATTATATCAATAAATGGGCAAAGAAAGAGTTCCTGTTCCAGAAAGCTGAAGAGAATCTTTCACCGGATCTAAAGAATGAAATTGACAACCAGCTTGAAGAGACCCGGTCCAACCTTGTGATTTACCAGTACCAGAGACAAATGATGCTCGAGAGAATGGATACAACTCTTACTGATGGAGAGCTGGAAAATTACTATTCAGCCAATCAGCAAAGCTTTATCCTGAGCTCAAACATAATTAAAGCGTTGTTTATAAAACTCCCTGTTGAGACTCCCAACATTGACAGGATAAGGCTCCTGGCTCGTTCCAATGAACAGAGTGATCTGCAGGAGCTTGAATCATATTGTTACCAGTTTGCAGATAAGTTTGATGATTTCAATGAGGAATGGGTTCCGCTCGACAGGCTTTCAGTAGAGCTGCCACAGGAAATTCAAAATGAGGAGTACTTTCTCAGAAGAACAACCTTTTATGAAGCAACCGACTCAATTGATCTGTATCTCATAACTATCAGGGATTACAGGCTAAGAAGTTCAGTGGCTCCATTTGAATATGTCAGGGAGGATATTAAAAGGATTATTTGGAACAATCGCAGACTTGAGTTCATCCAGTCTCTTGAGAACGGGATCTACAATGACGCTCTGAAAGAAAACGGTTTTACTATTTTTAATAATTAGATCTGATGAAAAAAGGTAAAGGATTATTATTAATATTAGCAGGATTGCTGATTTCCGGATTATCTGCTGTAAAATCGCAGGTACTGGTTGAGTCAGTGGCAGCAATAGTCGGGAATGAGGTGGTTTATCTTTCGGATATTGAGAACCTGGTCATTGATCTGAAAAGAAATGGTAACAAATCTCCCATTGATCAGCAGAGATGCCTGGTACTGAATGAATTGCTCGTTTCAAGACTCTTTCTCGATCAGGCAAGGATAGATAGTATAACCGTTACGGAAGATATGGTTGAGGGTGAGGTTACGATGAATATTAACAGCGCCATACAAAGTGCCGGGAGTGAAAAAGCGCTGGAAGATTATTTCGGGAAAAGCATGGTGGAAATCCGGAGAGATATACGCAAAGCTCTGATGGAACAGGAAATAATCAGGGAAGTACAGTCCGGGATAGCCAAGGATGTTACGGTAACTCCGAACCAGTTAAAAAAATATTATGCAGGTATCCCGAAAGACAGTCTCCCTGTCATTCCTGAAAAGGTTCAGCTGAGTATTATACAGCTGGATCCTCCGGGTAATGAAGAGAACAAAGCCGAAGCAAGACAAAAGCTCCTTGATATCAGGAGTGAAATCCTTGCAGGGAAAAGCTTTAATGTTCTTGCAGTCATGTATTCTGAAGATCCGGGAACTGCCAGGAACGGTGGCGAACTGGGATATACAGTAAGGGGTTCACTGGAAAAGGAATACGCAGATGCTGCATTCAGCCTTACAAAGAATACTGTATCCAGGATTGTTGAGACCCGATTTGGCTTCCATATTATTCAGCTGATTGATCGTAACGGGGACCTTATAAATACCCGGCATATACTCATTAAGCCAAAGGTCAAGCCTGACCAGGCTGCAAAGGCAATTTCCACTCTCGACAGTCTTGCAAACCTGATCAGGAAAGACAGCCTGAGTTTTGAAACTGCGGCAAAAATGTACTCAAGTCATAAAGACAGCAGGATCAATGGAGGCAAACTGGTAAGCACAAATCCTTCAGAGCGCATTACATGGTTCACTCTTGAAGAATTAAATCCTGAAATGTATGTGAAGGTAAGGGACATGAAGCAGGGCGAAATATCAGAAGCCTTCCGGACGACAGATAATGATGGCAATGTTGTTTTCAGGATAGTAAGACTGGATAATGAAATACCTGCCCACAGAGCTAACCTGAAGGATGATTATGAGAATCTCTATTCATCAGCGGTTCAGAACGCACGTTCAAAAGAATACCAGGAATGGATTGATAAGAAAATAGGAGACACCTATATTAAAATAAGCGATGAATTTAAAACTTGCGACTTTCTGAAAAAAGGATGGCTGAAATAAAATATTACAGGTGTTCACAAATCGTTAATTTTTCCAGATATTTCCTATTATTCCTGACAGGTCTGGTCATTTCTTCGGTTTCATTATCACAGGATGTTGTACCACAGAAAAAGAAAACCAGGAGAATTGAAATTCTTCATGCCGACCTGTGGGAGGTTGATGAAAAAATAGATAAGGACCTGCAGCAGCTCGAGGGAAATGTCGTCCTGCGGCATAATGACGTGAATATGTCATGCGACAGTGCTTACTATTACCCGAATAAGAACCAGGTAAAAGCTTTCGGGAAAATCCATATTGAACAGGGCGATACACTTCATTTGTATGGCGACTATCTTTTCTATGACGGCGCCATTGAATTTGCCTTTGTGGAAGGAAATGTCGAACTGATTGACAAAGAGACACATCTTTATACCAGTGCTGTCACATATGATTTCAATATTGAAGTTGCGAATTACAATCACAGAGGAAGAATAATCAACGGTAATAATATACTCTCAAGCATAATAGGTATATATTATGTATCCAGGGACCTCTTCCATTTCAAGGACAGTGTGAAAATTGTCAATCCTGATTATGTGATGACCGCTGATACAATGGATTACAATACTGAATCTGAAACGGCCCTCTTTACAGGACCTTCAGAACTGACAGGAGACAGCCTGTATATGTATTGTGAAAGAGGCTGGTATGATACAAAGAATAACATCACCAGTATCTGGAAGAATGCTCTTATTGATAATAAGCAGCAGGTCGTACGGGGTGATTCACTTTACTATGAACAGAATATAGGATTTGGAGAGTCATTCGGGAACATGAGCATCACTGACACCACCGATAATATAGTTGTCAGGGGAGACTATGCCTGGTATTACAAGGAGCCTGAAAGATTCCTGGTCACAGACAGTGCCATGTTTATACAGGTCTCGAACAGCGACTCGCTATTTCTTCACGCCGATACAATAAGCGCTGTGACAGTCATTTCAGATAGTTCCGTAACCGGATACAGGCTTATGAGCGCTTATTACAGCTGCCGGATTTTCAGTAAGGATCTCCAGGCGAAATGCGATTCCCTCTCCTACTCTTTCCAGGATTCCGTCATAAGATTATATGTGAATCCGGTACTATGGTCTGAAGAGAATCAGCTCACATCGGATTCCATGGCAATTTTTACAAAGAACCGGGAGGCAGACAGGATGGAATTATATAATTCAGCATTTATTACCAGCCAGGTTGACACGATGAGATTCAATCAGATAAAGGGGAGATCCCTGACCGGCTATTTTAAAGATAATGAACTGTATAAGATAAATATTACCGGTAATGGCGAATCAATTTATTATCTTATTGATAATGATGAAATTACAGGCGTCAATAAGGCCAAATCCTCAAATATTGAAATATTGGTGGATAATGGAACGATAACTGAAATAAATGAGGACAAGGAACCGGAGGGTGTGATTGATCCACCTTCAGTGGCGCCTAATGACAATCCGCGTCTTGAAGGATTCAACTGGTTTGATAACCTGCGGCCCAAAAAAATTGCAGATATATTCAGATAGGACCCCAACCTCCCTGAAGGCTTGCCTGCCGGCAGGCAGGGGGGACTAAAAAAAGGGGCTTCACGCCCCTTCCTAATATTCATCTTCATTGAAAAAGAAGTCGTCTTTACTGGGATAATCGGGCCAGATATCTTCAATACTTTCATATATATCACCCTCATCCTCAATCTCCTGCAGATTCTCGATAACTTCCATAGGGGCACCTGACCTAATGGCAAAATCAATCAGCTCATCCTTGGTTGCAGGCCATGGAGCATCCTCAAGTTTTGATGCTAGTTCAAGTGTCCAATACATTTACTGATCAAATTAGATTTTTTACAAAGTCTGCAAATATATATATTATTTTTATTAATAA
>CAZLCF010000108.1:0-9413 GCA_964557905.1 uncultured Rikenellaceae bacterium
TTAAAAATAAAATGTCATTCCGAATGAAGTCCCGATTCATCGGGACGAAATGAGGAATCTCCAAGTTTTATTTATTATTTTTGAGATAAAATATTTAGTATTATGGATTGCTTTATATGTGAGAATATTTTTGTTCCGTTGAGGTCGGGTCCGTCGCACAGGTCGGAGATGCTCAGCCAGGTGCTGTTCGGTGAGAAATACCAGGTTCTTGATCAGAGCGGTCATTGGTTTAAGATTGAAACGGAATTCGACAATTATACGGGGTGGATAGATCTGAATCACCTGCAGCATACGGAGGATAAAGGCAAAGCAACCGGTCATGTGCTGAACAGATCACTTCTTTGCTTTAAGAATGATGAAACAAAAATGATTCTTGAAGCAGGATGCGAGATTTACAATCCCGATTTCGATAACAAAAAATTTACAATTGGCAAAAACACATACACAACAAGCAACGAGTTCAGCAACAGTTTCATTACCACCACTGATTCATTTGCCGACCTGGCAATGAAGTTTATCAACAGCCCTTATATATGGGGAGGACGCATTCCTTCGGGTATTGATTGTTCGGGGCTTACCCAACTTGTTTACAAGATCAAGGGAATAGCAATACCCCGCAACAGCTGGCAACAGGCAGAAAAAGGCACGGATGTCAGCTTTATTGAAGAGACGGTGCCCGGCGATCTTGTATTTTTTGATAATGACCGGGGTAGGATATCACATGTAGGGATGATCCTTTCAAGGGGACTTGTTATACATGCATCGGGAAGGGTGAGGATAGACACGATCGATCATCAGGGTATTTACAAGCAGGAAATGAAGGGATATTCTCATCATCTCCGAACGATAAGAAGAATTGTATGATTGTCTTGCAAGTCATGCAAGATTTGCATGACAATAAAAAAGGCTGCTCTTTCGAGTCAGCCTTTTTTTTCAGAAAAAATTGCTATTTAGTGCTGCTATATCCAAAATTCTGAACCATTTTGGAATTGGCAAGCAGTTCAGCCAGTGGTATAGGGAAGGCATACTTGTAGCTGCCATAAGTAGGTCCTTGGTGTGTTTGCTGCAAAGGACTGACAAGCGGGATATCGGATCCCGTGCGAGCGAGGTCGTCAAACCTGAAACCTTCAAAGCAGAGCTCTTTTCTTCTTTCAAGAAGGATATTTGCTTTGCTTATGGAAGCGTACGGAGTGGCATTCCTTGCTGCCGGTATCTGGTTAAGCACTGTCAGGGCATTTGCATTACCCAGCTCAAACAATGCCTCAGCATAATTAAGAATCACCTCCTCATACCGGAGAATAAATATGTCATCAGAATAGGTTGCCATTGTGGGGTACTTCCCCATGTTTCGTATTTTTATTCCTTCATAGCCTATCATGCCATTTATAAATCCCCTTACATCATTTGCCTCAAATAAATTACTGAGATTAGCCAACGCCTCAATATCTCCATACTGAGCACCCCGATAAATATATTGGAGTCCATTTATATTTTGGTTATCGGTATTACTGAATGCAAGTTCGAAAATTGAGTTCTCAGGGCTGTCTGTCGTCCAGATATCAACATAATTTGCAGCAGGGATAATGTCATACTGTCCTGAGTTTATCACAGCTTCGCATGCCGTTCTAGCTATATTCCAGTCACCGAAATATATTGCAACCCTGGCCTGTATTGCATTGACTGCATAAGTTGAGATAGCCTGTTTTGAAGCATCATTCAGTGAGGCAGACATTAACGAGAGTGCCATTTCCAGATCATCATAGACAAAGTTTTTTACTTCATCAACCGTATTCCTTGCAGGAAGCAGGTCATCACCCTTGTATACCTTAATATAGGGTATACCCAGGGTTTGATCTCCTCCGGATACGTGCTGCTGGCCATATAATTTTAGAAGGTCGAAATGTGCTAATGCTCTAATTGCATAGGCTTGCCCTTTTATATGATCTATCTCGGTTGCATCACCTTCAATGTCTTTGGCACCGATGATAATATTTGCAGATGCAATTGTAGCATATATCTGCGTCCATGGATCAGTTACATAAGCTTCATTATTGCCAAGGGTCATTGCGGCAGGAGTAATAAACCTGCCTGAATTTCCGCTGGAGAAGCAGTTATCAGACCTTACTTCACCGAAGATTATTAATTCACGGCCATAGTAAGCGTATGATGTCATCCTGTTATATGCACCGTAGAGCATACCCTGCAGGTCTTCTGCAGTTCTGATGCTTGTCTCAACAGCTTTTGCCTGCGCCAGTGTGGGTTCCAGAGATTCCTTGCTGCATGAGAACAGGACACCCATCAGCGCGATTGCGGATAATATTATAATCTTTCTCATCTTTTTAGAATTTTAAGTTAAGTCCAAACACGATTGATTTCACCGGTGGTGTTGTGAGCCTGGTATAACCATCTGCTCTGACTTCAGGGTCCCACTCAAGACGATCATCTTTTACCCAGGTCCACAAGTTGGTGCCACGGGCAAAAACCGAAATATCGTTAAACTTGATTTTCCTTTCCCATGCAGTCGGGAGAGAATAGCCGAGGACAATATCTCTCAATCTGATGTAATCTCCGTCATACAAGAATCTTGTTGACGGTCTCGATGCATTGTTCGCGGTACCAGAATACACTATTATTGGAACATCCGTCTGATCACCTGCCTTCTGCCATCTATCCATGAGTTTCTCCACACCCTGGTAAGTTAAGAGGCTGGCGGTTCCGGAGTGCATAAAATAGTATGACCAGTCTTCAAAGACTTTATTTCCGCCTGCATAGGAGAAGCTTATGTCAAGGTATGCTCCTTTGAAATCAAAGTGAGTGCCAAAGCCTCCTGAGAATGTGGGTAAAGCACTTCCGCCCTGGAAATCAAGTGTAATACCTGTGTCATAATAATTATTAGTTACTTCGCCATCTTTACTGTTAAGATACCATTGAGGCAGACCGTTATCAGGATTAACACCTGCATACTTCCTGGTGTACCATGCATAAATTGGCTGTCCCACTGCTACTTTCCTTTGCCCTGTAGTGATCTCTATATCTTTGCCGGCACCATCCTTTGCTAGTTTAAGGACCTCATTATTAACTGTTGCCAGGTTGGCTGAGATACTCCAGTTTAATGATGTCCCTTTTACAATTGCTACTTCAAGCAAAGCCTCAAAACCATTGTTTACGACGGTCCCGATATTCTGGGTAATATTTGAGTGCCCGGAGGTTCTGGTTATCGGAACGTTCTGAAGGAGGTCAAAAGTTTTCTTGTAGAAATAGGCAAATGATCCTGTGATCCTGTCTTTGAGGAAACCAAAGTCAGTACCTACATCGAGAGTAGTGTTCTTTTCCCATGTAAGGTTATTATTTCCATACTGGCTTGGATAGATTGCACCCTCGTTTGCATAGTCAGCGTCATAAGCCAGGAGTGCCTGGTAAGAGTTAAGCCCTACACCGGTACTACCTATTAATCCGTAAGAGGCTCTGAACCTGAGGTTGCTTATGAATTCCACATTTTGAAGGAATGCTTCCTCGAATGCATTCCATGCAACTCCTGCAGACCAGAAATTACCAAACCTATGATCAGGAGCAAATAATGATGACCCCTCTCTTCTGAAGGTAAAGTCAGCAACATACTTTCCTTTGTAATTATAGTTCACCATGCCGAGGTATGAGAGGTTGCTCCAGTCATTAAAGTATGAATCGGCATCAAAGTTAGCTCCAGCACTGGAAATGTTCGTCAGTCCGTCAGTTGAGAAGTTCTCTCCATAACCTTCCAGATAATAATATTTATTCTTCTGATATTCCATCAGGGCTTTCAGCCCTATATTATGATCGCCCAACTTGAGGGTGTAATCCAATGAGTTCTGGAATACAGAGTTGAAGTTTCTGCCTAAAGTTACGTATGCACTGCCATTTTCACCCTGGGAATCACCATGATGTCTGTTCCTGTAATCTTTATAATGTGCCAGGTTATAATCAAGGCTTATAAATGTCCTGAACTTGAGATTCTTAATAATCTCCCATTCCACGGAAGAATTTGTAAGAGCACGTGTTAAATCGTTTGTCTGAATGTCATGTTCAGCCAGGTAAACCGTATTGAATATGCTTCCCAGGCCAGTAGTTCTAAGTGTGCCATCTGCATTATAAGGACTATACCAGGGACTCATAAAGTACTTCGTAAGATTGGCATTGGCAAAATATGCAGATTGTTCAAGGAAAGCATTCTGGAACGTATTTGATACATTCGCATTTATTGAGAACTTAACCTTTTCCGCAAGCTTCCTCGAGTAATTAAGTGTACCGGTAATTCTTTTCAGGTCACTTGCAATAACTGTAGCCTCGGTTTTATTATATCCGAGGGATGCATAGAAGGAAGAGATGTTATCCCCTCCTGTTGCTGCAAGGCTGATATTTGTAACCGGTGCATTTTTATTGGTAACGGCATCAGCCCAGTTGCCTTCTTTGCCGTCCCAGTTTCGCAAACCACCAAGATTAAAGGCGGGGTTTGCCACCGCCCAGTTCCACGCACCAGCTTCGTCGAAACCATTGGCTGCTCCATAAGTGTTGTAGATAGCTTCAAGCAACAGTTCCTTCCTCTGCACACCGGTAAGAGGTGTACGTCCTTTAACGGCATTGTTCTGGAAACCAGTAGATGCTGAGAAATCAAAGTTGGTTTTTCCCTGCTTGCCTTTTTTCGTTGTGATGACAATAACGCCGTTGGATCCTCTTGAACCATAGGCTGCAGTAGCAGAAGCATCCTTCAAAACGGTCACGCTTTCAACGTCGTTACTGTTTATTGCTGCCAGAGCACTCAGTGAACTTACTGCAGAGTAGCCCGAGAAGTTATTGTTGACCACAGGAGCACCATCAATAATGATCAGAGGATCATTACTTCCGGTGATTGAACCAACGCCGCGGATACGTATATCCTGTGTTGAACCGGGTGTACCTGAAGTGGTAGAAATGGTTACACCTGCCACTTTCCCCTGCAGCGCCTGGTCCACCGTAACCACTGGTACATTCTTCAGAAGTTCTCCGGAAACCTGTACCGTTGAACCTGTTAATTCATTCTTACCTCTGGTGGCATACCCGAGAACCACGACTTCTCCCATCGCGAGAATTTCGGATTCCATAATAACATTAATTACAGTTCTGCCTTCAATAGGCACATCCTGAGTCTGGAATCCAACAAAGCTGAATGACAAAGTCTGTGCATTCGCAGGGACGGAAAATAAATATTTTCCATCAGCATCTGTAATTGCACCAACTGTCGTTCCTTTCACAGTAATGTTAACACCAGGCATCGCCAATCCATCTTCAGAACTGGTCACTGTCCCGGAAATCATCACTGTCTGCGCCATAACAAAAGATCCTGCTATGAGCAACAGTGAGAAAAGCAATAGGATTCTTTTCATAAATAGAAGTTTAGGTTAATAGTATAAAATCGCGGGGCAAAGATATTTATTTATTTCCAATGACAAATATCATAATTAACTTTTTTTTAACAGAAGTCAGATATTTTTCTGTTTTATGATCTCATTATCAACAATTTTCAGTATTAATTCCTCTTCAGCCAGAGCCTTTGCTTCAATATCAGATCCCTTCTTAAGTATCTCATTTACAAATACTTTATCATCAAGACTATTTGCATTTATCCTTACGTTAAGGAAAGCTCCTTTTATACACGACCTCAGGGCTAACGCTCCGACTGCTGCATCAGTCACTGAAGCCGGATTTCCTTTTTCAACCATTTCTCTTATAAGACTGAATCCTGAATATGCTGTTTCCATAACTCTGAATGGCACCATGATGGCATTTTTCACCGCTGCCTGGACAGTTTCTTTCCTTGCTTTGATCTCTTCGTCTGTTTTTTTAGGAAGCCTGCACGCTTTCATGATCTTATTGAATGCTTCAGTATCTTCATCTACCAGTTCAAGAAGCGTATTCTGTATCTCTTTTCCCCTGGCAGCCTGGTCGGAGAACTCTTTCCACCTGTCGTCCCATCCTTTTTTATGGCTCGACAGGTTAGCTACCATCGTTCCCAGGGCTACACCCAGGGCTCCCATATATGACGATACTGAACCACCTCCCGGTGCAGGAGATTCAGATGCCGTTTCGTTCATGAATGCTTTAAGATCCATGCCAATAAGTCTTTTCTTTCCTTTTTCTGCCATAACATATTCAATTATTTTTTCTTCAGGATTAAAGGGATGAATATCATTCAGTCCCATTGATTTTACAGCTATTTTAACAAGCTCATCATCAGAGACCCCGATTGATCTCTGCTGCTTTTCAAGGAAATATTTTCCTGCATCCAGCATTGCCTTAAGAGGGATCAGTCCAACCAGCTCCGAGCCGGTCACCCTCACTCCGCTCGCATCAGCCTTACGGCACACTTCATCAAATGCAATATGAACCGGGGTGACGGATATGTTGGTCAGGTTCATGGATATTTGAGCGATCCCGTATTCCTCTATATACCAGCCTATTGCCTTTACACTTTTAAGTGTACCAGGTACATTTATTTTCTTTCCGCTTTTATCCTCTATAGTCTTTCCCTTTTCTCTTACATCGAATGCTATTGCATTTGCCCTTCGTACCGAGGTCGTATTGAGGTTAACATTGAACGCGACAAGAAAATCCCTGGCTCCGACAGCAGTTGCTCCCGATCTTTCGTTAAAGGCTGCAGGCCCGAAATCAGGCTTCCATACAGGATCGGCCAGTTTCTTTTTAAGTCCCTCATATTCCCCTTCCCTGCAATTTGCCAGGTTCCTCCGCTTTTCCTCAAAAGCTGCATTTTCATAGCAATACACCGGTATCTTGAGCTCCTCACCTATCCTTTCTGCCACTTTTCTTGCGTAAACAACAGTCTCCTCCATAGTGATCCCGGAAACCGGGATAAAAGGGCAGACATCTGTGGCTCCCATCCGCGGGTGCTCACCATGATGTTTCGACATATCAATGACTTCCGAGGCTTTTTTAACAGCCCGGAAAGCAGCTTCAGAGACTGCTTCCGGATTTCCGACGAAAGTGACCACAGTTCTGTTTGTATCTTTACCCGGATCAACATCAAGCAGTTTTACTCCGTCAACAGATTCAATAACATCCGTAATCTGTTTGATTACAGACATATCCCGTCCCTCGCTGAAATTCGGAACACACTCAATAATCCTCTTCTCCATATTCCAAAGAATTCCTTTTTTTTTACCACAAAGGCCCACAAAGTACATCACAAAGGTGCACAAAGGGAATATGGTTTCTCCTTTGTGTTACTTTGTGGTTAATAATTTAACTTATAATTTCCCCTTTTAATATTATTGTTTCAATCAAGTTGCTGCCGAATGCATACGGCAGGAACTCATATGATGGTATCTCTTTGGTAATAAATATATTAGCAACTTTACCTCTTGCAATCGATCCATGTGTTTCAGAGAGCCCCATCGCGTAAGCCGAATTAATAGTAACGGCATTGATTGTTTCCTCAGGTAGCATCTTCAGCTTTATACATGCCAGCGACATCACCAGCTTCATATTCCCTGAAGGCGACGAACCGGGATTGTAATCGGATGCAAGCGCCACCGGCAGTCCGGCGTCAATCATCTTTCTTGCCGGAGGATCGGGCAATCCCAGAAAGAAGGCTGACCCGGGAAGAAGGGCAGGCATTGTTCCTGTGCCTTTGAGAGCTTCTATCTCAGCATCGCCTGAATGCTCAAGATGATCCACGGAAAGGGCATTGTATTTTGTCCCGACCTGTACACCTCCGGAAAAATCCAGCTCATTGGCATGTATCTTTGCCTGCAGACCATATTTAATACCTGCCATTAATATTCTTTCGGTTTCCCTGACAGTGAAGAAGCCATTGTCGCAGAACACATCAATATAATCGGCAAGCTCTTCTGAAGCTACTGCCGGTATCATTTCATTTATAACAACATCCACATACTTCTGCCTGTTGTTCTTATATTTTTGAGGGATAGCATGAGCACCCAGAAATGTTGCCTTTACCTCAATCGGAGATGTCTCTTTTATCCTCCTGATAACTCTGAGCATTTTCAATTCATCAGCTACATTAAGACCGTAGCCGCTTTTTATTTCAACTGCACCAGTACCCAGGCTGATTATCTCTTTTACACGTACTATCGATTGATTGTACAGCTCATCTTCAGATGTTTCATGAAGCTTTTTTGCTGAATTAAGGATCCCCCCTCCTCTTTTAGCGA
Source organism: uncultured Rikenellaceae bacterium (assembly GCA_964557905.1). Lineage (GTDB taxonomy): Bacteria > Bacteroidota > Bacteroidia > Bacteroidales > VadinHA17 > LD21. The sequence continues at coordinate 8,205 of CAZLCF010000108.1, forward strand.
TCTCTTCATAGGATAAACCGCGTATTTTATCAGTAAATTCCTGTTCACGGCTTCCGGCATAAACAAGGTGAGTATGTGAATCGCAAAAGGAGGGAAAAACAAATCTGTCTGAGGCATCAATCATATGAATGTCAGTGTTCTTTGAAGCCTTGAATTTGCCGGACATATCTGCCATTTTTCCAAAATCAGAGATCAGTCCATTCTCAAGAAATAAGTAAGCATCTGATATTCTGTTAATTAAAGACATATCTTTCCCGCAAACCTTAAGCTTCGGTTTCTCTTCAACATGGACCAGTCCTTTTATATTCTTAACCAGCAATCCCATATAAGTATTTAGTCGTAAAAATATCAGCCTAAGGTAGCAAATATTAAAAAAAGAGGTCATGATTTCCATTTTTCTTTATCTTTAACATTGTCAACCAAAACACTAACCTATGAAAAAGGCTTTATCAATTCTTATAATTTTGATGATGGCTCTTTCCGTTTACGGACAGGAAGAGCAAAAAGAGGTAAAAGAAAAGAAGGAAAAGAAGGAAAAAGTCGGATGGAAATTAGGTGGTATTCTTCCTGCTACTACTTATGATTCCAATCTTGGATTTCAATACGGGGCTGTTGCAGAGTTTTATAATTATGGAAAGCCCAGCGTTTATCCCGATTATCTTGATCATACATATACTGAGATATCGCGCTACACCAAGGGAAGCGCTACCTACAGGTTCATGTTTGAATCCAATCATCTCATTCCGGGAGTGCACCTGACAAGTGATCTCAGTTATCTTCCCGATCAGGCCTGTCATTTTTACGGATACAACGGGTATGAATCAGTCTTCAATAATGACTGGATGGATAATGATGCTGCTGACTACAGGACCAGTATGTTCTATAGATTTAAAAGGAACCAGTTCAGGTTCAAGAACGATTTCCAGGGAAAGCTGGCAGGAGAATACTTCAAATGGAGTGCAGGATTTGCATTCCAGAATTTTAAGATCAGTTCGGTTGATATTGACAGACTTAATAAAGGGAAAAAAGTAAAACTCCCTTACGTCACGGATGAACCCGGTCTGTTTGAATATTACCAGGCACTGGGATTGATCTCAGCCAATGAAGCCGATGGCGGATGGGTCAACACGGTCAAAGCAGGTATTGAATGGGATAATCGCGATTTCCGGCCTAATCCCATGAAAGGCATCTGGACTGAGCTGGGATTTG
>CAZLCF010000109.1:0-9411 GCA_964557905.1 uncultured Rikenellaceae bacterium
ACCGTAAACAGTTTCTTCATCTTCTTCACATCCTCCAAATAAGATCACTATTGCTATCAACGATAATGCCTTCAGTACTCTGTTGCCCTTCATTCTTTTCTGGTTTTTTAATTGTTTATTTAAAAATACGAAAATATTCAGGTGAAGAAACAATACAAAAAATATTCTACGAAATATTTATTTCAGCAGATGAATGAGGTTATTAAGGCGGCAGGTGAAAAAAACGGCTCGAAAGCGCTCTGCCGGAGGATAGGTTATTTTCGTATCCCCGCAGAGCAGTTCTGTATAATAATTTTTAATTTACTTCTGCTATTGTTTTTCTTTACAGGCAATCATGAGGATCCTATAAATCAATGAAAATTAGTAAACAGAGGGACCACATAATTTTAATAATGTGCATTATACTTCTCACAACATGCACCAGTGATGGATACATTCTTAGCAGGAAATTTCTTGACAACAACATCAGGACTGTCATTATTGACACCTGTACTGTGAAGATGTCCACTTTAGCCATTGACTCGGTTGTGACGTCAGGGAAAAGCTCGGTGCTGCTCGGAAGTTACGGCGATACGACAATGGGGCATATAGTCTGTACTGCATATCTTGCTTTTACCGTTCCGGGCGAACAAAGTTTCCCTGAAACAGCGATAATTTTTGACTCTGTTGATCTCGTTATGGTCCTCAACGGAAAATGGCTTGGTGACACTACCCGATACCATACGTTTAATATATTTCCCCTTGACGAAGTTATTGATCTTCCTGATGATGAGGAATTTTATAGCACACAGTCAGTTGGCTTCGGTTCAGTCCCGCTTACCACTTTCAGCATTACGCCTAAGCCCCTGGCCGGTGGCACTGTCTCAGTGCGTCTGCCTGACAGAATAGGTTCTGATCTGTTACAGAAGATCATGGATGAAGATGAAACAACATTAGGCTCGCAGGATCATTTTATGGATTACCTGAATGGCTTTGCCATCACTTCAGGAGAGGAAAACAACAATATCCTCGGTTTCAAGCTCAGCGACACCAGTATGGTGATGAGGATACACTATCACTATTCGACCTGGGAGCGGACTGAAGATGTTATCACTATCACGCCCTTTCAGGAGAGATGCTTCTATGGAGTGACCACTGACCGTACCGGTACACCATTTGAGAATCTGAGAAGCAATGAGTTACCCTCGTCCATGACTGACAATATGGTGCTTGTGCAGGCTTTGACGGCATCCTACGTGAAGATCGAATTCCCCCACCTTAATAACCTTCTGGAACTGGGTGACTTTTGCACAGTAATATCGGCAGATCTGATTATTTACCCTGTTAAAGGGACTTATTCCAGTTCCAATCCGCTCCCTTCAGATCTCTCTATGTATATCTCCGACGAAAATGACGTTACCCGGGGATATATAACAACCTACTCCGGTGATGCTCTGCAGACAGGTGATCTGGTCACTGATGAACTATATGGTATCGAAACATACTATATATATGATATCTCCTCATTCATCGAGGATCAGATTGGCGCCATCGGGATATACAGGAGGAATTTGCAGTTTATTGTATCGCAGGATAATCTTGTAGTTACCCTTAACACCCTCGTTGCCGGTGACGCCTCACATCCGAGGAACAAGATCAAACTAAAAATCACCTATCTCATCTATGACGGTAAATAGAATCAATATCGGTACACTGTTCTTCTTCCTGTTGTCTGTCACAATGGCAGCACAGGAGAATTCTATTTCTCCATATTCTGTTTTCGGTATAGGTGATATCCAGCTTGGTGAAAACGGACGCACGACAGGTATGGCTTCAACGTCAATAAGCCTTTCAGGCAGACATTTTCTGAATACAGCTAACCCTGCTGCACTGACCAGGCTTGATTCCACCACCTTTATATTTGATATTACGGGATCGGCGCGCAGTTCAACCTTTACCTCAGGCAATATAAAGGAAAGAACATTCAGCGCCAACTTTACACGGATAACCGCAGGCCTGCATATCACATCACGATGGTCAGGCGCACTCTCTTTACAACCCTTTTCAATTGTTAGCTATAAAGTTGAAGATGAAGATTATATAGAGGGTTCACAGACAAAGACCGCCACGCTTTATGAAGGCGCCGGTGGTGTGACACGTTTTTCAGTGCTCAACTCTTTCAAGCTTACTCAAAAGCTTTCCCTGGGAGCGGATATGATGCTGCTCTTTGGCAATATAAACCGTGATGTATCACAAAGCGGGATCACATTAAGTGAAAACTCCGAATCCACAACATTCTCATTTTCCCTTGGTATTCTATATAACGAAAAATTATCAGATAAGCTAATTTTCTCTACCGGATTAACATATGGTTACGGAAGTAATTTTCTGTTTGACAATTCGCTGGAAGTAACTGATGGTTCGGGAAATATTATCTATGATGATGATATTGCATCGTCGGAGATAAATATTCCTAGATGTTTGGGGCTGGGTCTTTCACTCACCGGAAAAAGGATGGTTCTGGCAGCAGACTACCGTTATCAAAACTGGTCAATTACTAGTGATCAGAATAACGGTTATAGCTTTACCGATACACATAAGTTTAACTGTGGGATAGCGTTCACACCTGCCAGAGGTGCTGTAAGAAGTTACCTTGAGATGATTGAATACCAGGCCGGATTCTCTGTGTCAAATTCTTATCTGAAATTCAGTAATATTAATCCGCTTGACCTTGAGTTCACAACAGGTGTCAGTCTGCCCTCGCGCAAAGGAGGACAGATTAACATCGGGCTGTCATGGGGGAAAAAAGGGAACACTGACAATGATCTTATACGGGAAGATTATCTGCGACTCTCCCTGAGTATTTCAATGGTCGAGAGGATGTTCCTGAAACGGTTGTATGATTAATTGATTATCAGGCGGGTACAGTCGCTTCGATAGTCTGAAGCAGGACAGGGTAATAAGAATTGCTCACAGGAATAATGCGCTCTCCTATCCTGATCCGTTTGTGTTCAATGGAGTCAATTCTGTTGAGCGAGACTATATATGACTTGTGCACACGGCAAAAATGACCATATGGCAGTTTCCGTTCAATGTTTTTCATGTTCATTGAGACAAGGGTGGACCGCGAACCAGTGGCATATACCCTGACATAGTCTCTGCACCCTTCAATGAAGAGTATATCATTTGTACTGAAACGCAGCATGCGGTTTTCAACTTTCATGAAGAGAAAAGGAGAGCTATTGTTGCCCCGGTGATCAGGTTTAGCCTCATTCTCAGGTTGAAGTAACAATGCATAGGCTTTGTTCGCTACTCTTACAAGACGTTCAAGGGTAACGGGTTTTACAATGTAATCGAACACACTGTTATTATATGCCTCCACAGCATAATTGCGGCTGTTTGTAATAAAAACAACCATCACATTAAATGCCAGGCTTCGGACAAAATCAATCCCGTTGATTGGTCCCGTCTCAGGATCAATAAAAACCAGATCTATTCCCCTCAAGGCAAGTATTCTGTTGGCTTCAAGTGGACTTGAGTATGTTTTAAACAGGGAAAAAAATGGTATCTTTTCAATATGAGAGCTTAATTCAGCCAACGCTTCATCATCTTTGTCTATAGCAATGCACTTAATCATAATTTTGTCATTATATATATCAAAACACTCCATACGTTCCAGCCAGATGTGACTTGAACAAATCTATTCTTTGTATTAATGTAAATAATACAGGGAAAAAGGTAAATACCCTAATTTTACAGACCAAATGGTTAAAATTGAAGTTGAAATTAAAATACTTACTTTAATTCATGCGGATATTTCAGGGGTGTTGGTTAGTATTTGAAATTGGCAATGCACTTGACATATTCGGAGATACTACTAACTTTGCTAATCGGTTGACTAATTAAAATGAGACCCTGCAATTTATATTTACTCTTAAAAAAAAGTGCCCCCCTGAGGGGAATGAAACAATCCCGGACTCACTTTAATTGATAAATAACTGATTGTTGTTAGGGGAATTGAAATCTGTCCTGTATTATACCAAAGTAGGTTTAAAAATTAAGTATTTCATCAAATCCGAGGATGGCTGGAATTAATCAGGTCGAATTTGATCAGATTTTTAGGGACTGGTATTTCTCGGTCAGAAATTCGGTTTACTATAAAACAGGAGATATGCAGGAAGCAGAGGATATAACGCAGGAAACATTTCTCAAAATCTGGGAAAGAAAGGATACAATCAATATCCAGACTGTAGGGCCACTCCTGTTTAAGATTTCCAGGAACCTGTTCCTGAATAGTGTCGAACACTCAAAAGTTACTTTGAAATTCAAAACTGATTATCAAGCAATACATCATTCAGATTCCCCGGATTTTGAGCTTGAAATGAAGGAATTTGACCAAAGGTTAAAGGAATCTCTTGCTGAGCTTGACGAGAAACACCGTACTGTCTTCCTGATGAACAGGATAGATGATCTTACATATTCCCAGATTGCGGAAAACCTGGGAATTTCTGTAAAAGCCATTGAGAAGAGAATGAGCAAAGCCATGGCTTTTTTAAAGGATCGAATAAACGCTAAAATTTAGAATAGGTGAATTATGACGAAACGTCTGACTAATCAATATTCTGAGAACCGGGATTTTAACAGTATGGATTTTGAGGAGAAAATACTATTCCGGTCCTCCTGCTTCAAAGTTCCTGGTGGAAAACCACGGGAAGAGGCTTTGTCTGATCTAAAGAAGATGATTTCTGAAAAAGAGAAAGTAATCATATCAGGGGAAGGCAATGTCGTTAGGATGATATGGTGGTTATCATCTGTTGCTGCCGGAATCCTTTTTCTTTTTGGTTTATGGCAGTTATCGACCTTTGTTTCTGAGACTAAAATAACTTCAGACAGAGGTTCACATACAAATTATATTCTTCCGGACGGATCGGAGGTTCAACTGAATGCAGAAAGCCGGATTACTTTTAAGAAAAAGAATTTCAGTCTGGAAAGGCAAGTTACTCTTGAGGGTGAAGCTTTCTTTAATGTTACAAAAGGAAGTTCTTTCAGTATTATCACCCCTAACGGTGAGATTATTGTACTTGGAACCTCCTTCAATGTCTTTTCCCGTGATAATTCATTTAAAGTTACATGCATTACCGGAAAAGTAATGATTTCTTCTAATAACCAGTCAGTTACAATTGAGTCAGGTGAGAGTGCTGAACTTTCCGGTGAAAATCTTAATGGCTTCAGTGATAGAAAGTTACATTATGTTATAGGATGGATCAATGGTGAATTTTATTTCGAAAATACCCCTTTAAATATGGTGTTCGATGAGATTGAACGTCAGTTTGATGTTAAATTTGCAGAAAAGGGGAAAGAGAATAGATTTTTTACTGGTAGTTTTACCAATAAAGATCTTAAAGAAGCGTTAGAAACAATATGTATAGTAATGAGGCTGAATTATGAGATTGGTGAAAACGAGAAAATATCAATCAGCAATAAAAAACAATAAGACAATTTTATGTTTTATACTGATTTCATTCCTGTTTCATTCAAGCCTTATTGCTCAAACATACAGACTGACATTCCGGAATACACCTCTTTCTAATGCTCTGGTCCGGATCTCAGGTCAACTTGATATCAAGGTCGCTTTCGATTCAAAAAAACTTGGTTCCGTCACAATAAATAGGGATGTAACCGGTAATTCTGCCGAGGAGGTCATTTCTGACCTTCTGTGGAATTCAGGCTTTGAATATAAAATCAAATACAACAAATACCTTATAATTGATAAGGAAAAAGTCGAGGGAAAAAACAATCCTGAAGAGTACCAGCTGATTGGTTCAGTTTCTGACAGGGAATCCGGAGAACAACTGCCATATGCGACAGTAATTCTTTATAATAAGAACCTTCAGATCTCTGCTTCCGAAAAAGGATCATTCTCTATAAAGAACATTACCTCAAACCCGGTTCATTTGTTTATCAGCTATGTCGGATATAATCCTCTTGATACGACAATTCTGATGACAGATCGCCTGGCTAATTTTAATCTTAAGCTCGGCAAACAAATTCATTCCCTGGATACAATTGTGATAAAAGGTACAAAACTTGAGATGATTGACCTCAGAAATGATGTCGACTTTGCAACAACTGTTAATCTTGTAAAACTGACAGACCTGCCTGCTCTGGCTGAAACAGATATATTCAGAATGTTACAGCTGCTTCCCGGGATCAGTTATACTGAAAATTCTCAGGGATTAAGTATTCGGGGCGGTCTAAGTGATCAGAATCTTGTTTTGTTTGACGGTCAGACACTTTACAATCTCAGTCACTATTACGGTGTAGTTTCTGCATTGAATCCCAACGTCATTAAAGATATGCAGATATATAAGGGGGGATATGATTCGCGTTTCGGAGAAAGAGTTTCCGGGATAGTGGATATTACAAGTAAATCAGGGAATCAAACAAAACCGACAGTTTATGGTGACCTGAATCTTATCAGCGGGAACCTGACTACTGAAATTCCGGTTGGGAAAAAGGTATCAGTCATTGGTGCTGTAAGGCGATCTTATTCAGATATTTATTCTACCGGATTCTCATATGGCTTGTTTGACAGGAATATGAGCTGGTTTCGTGGCGATTCTGTCACAATTATTAACCAGACCCGTCCGAATTATTATTATTACGATTACAATGCAAAAGTCACGTTTAAACCAAGTAATGTTGAGAGCTTCTCGCTAAGCCTCTATGGCGGCAAAGATTATTTCCAGAACTCTTATTCAGGAAGTTCTGACATGCTGATGATAAACGTTAATGACAAAAACTCATGGAGTAATTACGGCTTCAATGCAAGCTGGTTCAGACAGTGGAATGAATCTCTCTTCTCGAGTATCCAGGCAGGATCATCCAGGTATGAAAATCAGGCATCAAATTCCACCACAATTGACAAAACTTTGTCAACAGAATTTGATCCTAATTTCCTTCCTGACACTGTAAACACCTTTAATACTTGTAGCCAGAATAATTTAAAGGATATCTACTTTTCGGTTCGTAATAATTACAAAATATCAAATAATAACCAGCTTGACTTCGGATTCCTTACCCGCAAAAATAAGATATATTACCACAAGGATGCAGATAAGGTTTATGTATATGATAACCTGGATCAGTCAGGATGGACCACTTCTGCCTATCTGCAGGATCGTATTACCATTTCTAATAAATTGGCTCTAAAACCTGGCCTGCGTCTCAGTCGTTATAGTAATACATGGGGTTGGCATGCTGAACCCAGGTTTTCAGCAAATTACAAGTTTTCTGATACATTTTCGATAAGGATAGCTACTGGCAGATATTATCAGTTTATAAACCAGGTTCTGACTCAACAGGAAACAGGTTATAACAAGAACTTCTGGATCATGGCTGATAATAAAATCCACCCTGCGATCACTTCAAACCATTTTATTGCGGGTTTTACTGTGGAGAGAGGAAGATTTCTTCTTGATGCGGAAGTATACTATAAATCTTTTTCCGGATTACAGGAATATGTCTATGTTTCACAGTTTCTGAAGAACTCCGATTTTCCAAAGTATTTCCCCGGGAACGAGAATAATGTACCTCCCCTGGCAAAACCTGCTCCCAGTTTCTATGTAACCGGGACAGGTAGATCCTATGGAATAGATCTTTTATTAAGGTATAAAGGTAACAAATTTAACAGCTGGTTATCTTATTCACTTGGACGAAGCATTCAGAATTATTCCTATATAAACTTTGGTAATGATATTCCTGCACCAAGTGACCAGCCTCATCAGTTAAGCTGGACAAATATACTGTCAGCAGGCAAATGGAATTTTGGGACAATAACTCTTTTTTCAACTGGAAGACCTTATATCGATTTTACTACCAGCAGTATAAACCTGCCAATCGTGAGGAATTACAAGCGACTCCCTGATTATTTCAGAAGCGATTTTTCCATGAATTATTACTTTTCCATCGGTAAAGCAAAGTTAAAGACAGGTCTTTCCTTTATCAATATTTTCAACACACAGAACTATTTTAATGTGAGTACACGCAAATTTGATTTCGAAAATACCTCATTTTCTGAGGTCACTCTGATACAATCACAATCATTTTCAATAAATATGTTTATTCATTTTGTCTTCTGAAGGCGAAGATTCAAATTCAATAATATTTCAATTCTTTCCGGATAGGGTAAAAATTCGTAATCCTGTAATTATGGTAAATGCAAATATGTTTAACTAATAGGAGGAATTATGAAAAGCAGGCTAGTTATTGGATCCATCGTTGCACTTGTATCAGTATTCAGCAAGCAGTCAGTCTTATTAAATTTCCCACAATAGGTAATATCTGGTAGCTCAAGGAAGGTTATAGCCCGATCTGTCAAATGCCAGATTACTCCCTGACATTACAATGATCATATTATTGTTAACGTTTTTATAGCTGTACTCTGTCTCTTATTTTTTGCGAGATTTCCTTAAACTCCTCAGGAGTGAATTTAAGCTTGGGATTTCTGAAGTTCACATCATTCATGGTATCCATAGGAATAAGGTGGACATGAACATGCGGCACTTCAAGCCCCACGATTGCAACAGCTATCCTCTTACAAGGGATAACTGATTCAATTGCTGCTGCCACTTTTTTCGAAAAGATCATCAGGCCTGCAAGCTGATCATCATCGAGTTCAAAAATGTAGTCGGTTTCCTGCTTCGGGACGACTAGTGTATGTCCGGTTTTCAGGGGATTGATATCAAGAAAGGCAAAATACCTGTCATCCTCAGCGATCTTATAACAGGGTATCTCCCCATTAATGATCTTTGTAAAAATAGTTGCCATGATGTGTGTATTACACAGAGATAGAAATAATCTCAAAATGAATGATCCCTGAAGGGACTTTTATCTGAACAATCTCCCCCACTTTCCTGCCTATAAGTCCCTGTGCAATAGGTGAGCTGACGGCAATTTTCCCCTGTTTGAAATTAGCTTCGCTTTCAGGAACAAGCTGATATTCCATCACGCTGTTATTCTCTTTATTCCTGATTTTTACCTTGTTTAATATCCTGACAGTTTTAGAATCAATTTTAGATTCATCTAAAACTCTCGCTCTCGAAATAAGATCCTCAAGCTTGGCAATTTTCATTTCAAGCATGCCCTGTTCTTCCTTGGCTGCAGAATACTCGGCATTTTCATTAAGGTCGCCTTTATCCCTGGCATCAGCTATCAGCCTTGCTATCCTTGGTCTCTCATCAATCCTGAGTTTATCAAGCTCTTCTTTAAGCTTCTGAAGACCATCTTCCGTTACATATAAAACCTCTGCCATTTTTCTCTAAAGCAATTTAAAAAAGAGAAGAATTCCGGGGTTTCCGGAACTCTTCATTTACAAATATAATAAATTTTTAAAATAAAAACAAAAATAATGCTGAAAATTAGTGGTTTACA
>CAZLCF010000110.1:0-9385 GCA_964557905.1 uncultured Rikenellaceae bacterium
TAGCGGGCAGCATGGAAGTTTTTGGAGTCAGCAAATATATATCTGTCCCGGTTGTCGCATTTCTTGTGTGGATACTTGTTGTCAAAGGCACCTATAAGGTTGCGGAGCGTATTTTCCTGGTGTTCAGTGTATCCCTGCTTACATACGTGGTTTCTGCCATAATGAGTAAACCTGACTGGGGAGAAATAGGGTCAGCAATAATTCATCCGCGGATGGAGCTCAGCACTAAAAGCATGGCTATGGTAATTGGACTGGTAGGAACGACCATAGCTCCGTGGATGCAGTTTTATATGCAATCGTCAGTGATAGAAAAGGGCTTGAAGATGAAGAATTACAAATATACCCTTGCAGATATCATAGTCGGGTGCATAATTACAGTCGTTGTAGCTTTCTTCATCATGGTGGCGTGCGCATCAACCCTTCATCCTAACGGGATTGAAATAAATGAAGCGAAGGATGCAGCTCTGTCTCTCAAACCCCTTGCAGGTAACCTGGCATCACAGGTCTTTGCCTTTGGCCTGTTCATTGCATCAATTTTTTCAGCAACAATCCTGCCTCTGGCGACTGCATTTTTTGTTTGTGAGGCATTCGGTTTTGAAGCAGGCATTGACAAGAAGTGGGATGAAGCCAAGGAATTTTATATTCTGTATACTGGCTTACTGGTAATCTCTGCCATCATCATCCTTATTCCGAATGCCCCGCTGATCAAGATTTCATTATGGTCGCAGGTTATAAATGGTATATTGCTGCCGGTTGTTCTTCTCAGCATGATGGTTCTGATAAACAAGAAGAAGATCATGGGTATTCATGTGAACAGCCGATCTACAAATATTATAGGGTGGAGTGCTGTGATAATCCTGATATGCCTCTCTGCTGCCCTTCTGATTCTCCCTGTCATCAGCAGGTAATATATGATTATTTTTCAGGCCAGACGTCATTTGTAAACGGCCTTAAGATTATTTTTTCCGGATTAATAACAACATGTTTTATCTGTTTCCTGTTCCATGTGTACGTAATATGAACCATGCCATCATTAGTCTGTATTACAGCAGGATATGAAAATTCAGTTCCCTTCTGGTCATTCTCAAGAAGAACTGCTGCTTTCCAGTCGACACCATCTTCGGAAATGGCAATATTCAGGCTGTTTCGCCCGATTTCCAGGTGATTATAAACCAGAAGGTGACGGCCGTCTTTAAGAGAAACTGCGTCAATCCCCGCATTCGGATTTGGGAGAGCTGTGGGAGTCAGCTCACTCCAGGTACGGCCATTATCTTCTGACCATGAGGAGAGCACTTTAGATACAGTGCTGCGGCACAGAATCTGAAGCCTTCCCCCCGGATGCAATAAAATCGTTGGCTGTATAGCTCCAATACTCCTGTCATTCAGGGCAGGGGTTCTTTCCCATGTCCTTCCGTTATCTTTTGTGAATTCCATATGAATCCTCCAGCCTTCATTTTCTGTACTTGAAGGACAAAGGAGATATCCATTGTTAAGGAGCAAAGGCTTGTTTTTAACCGGACCAATGATGTCTTCCGGGAGACGGCATGGATGCGACCACGATCTTCCCCCGTCATCAGATTTAATTAACTCGCCCCACCAGTCTGAGGGGCTGGAGCCTGCTTTGTAAAATAGAAGTATTTCCTTGCCTGCGTTATAGAGAACAGGATTCCAGCATGGATAACGTTTCTCTTTATGCTGGATACCGTTTGCAACTTCAACAGGCTTGCTCCACTTACCCTTTTTATTCCTGCTTATCCATATGCCTACATCAGGATTTCTTTCGGCTGTCCCTCCAAACCACGCTGCCTGCAATTCCTTCCTGTTCTGGATTATGGTGGAAGCATGACAGGAAGGAAACGAAACATCCTCCGGCTGGTAAATAAATTCGGATTTTACAATACACCCGTCTCCTTTGTACTGACCTGATACAATCTGAAAAAAATCGAAAAGGACAAATATTAATGCTAAAATGAAGTTCTTCATATTTTAAATCTAATTATTTCTTTTTTAATAATTTAGTCACTAAAAATCCAACAAGAAAAATCGTCATTGTCCCGAATACTATTGTAAGGTTTGTATGGAACGGACTTCTGAATGCCAGGCTTTTCCCTTCAACGAATATGATGGGAGACAGGCTCATCCAGGTTATTATCAGAACACCTGCTATTACACCGATGGCTGCTTCGGGGTTGCCAGCTTTTTTCGAAATAAATCCCAACAGAAATAGTCCCAGCATTCCTCCGCTGAATATTGAAGCCAGCGACCACCATGCATCGAGAGCACTTTCCACTCCAACAAGAGCCAGGGCAATTCCTATACCGGCTATTCCTGTTATAAAAGAAGATAGATAAAGCACTTTCATTGAGGATTTTTCATTTGCATTCTTATTAAAATACCTCTTGTAATAATCTGTAAGAAAAATTGTAGCAGTGCTGTTGAGGCTGGTTGATACGGTGCTCATTCCGGCGGCAAATATTGCTGCTATCAGCAATCCTGTAAGACCCGGAGGAAGTTCTGTCGCAATAAAAAAGGGGAAAATCCTGTCACCTGCCCCCGCAATCCTTAATTCAGCCGGCAAAAGGTCCGGCTGTGCGGAATAGAATGAGAAAAGGGCTGTTCCGATATAAAAAAATACGAGTGAAACCGGAATATACAACAATGAACCAAACAAAGCTGATGATTTAGCCTCCTTGTCAGTACCGGTAGTCATATAACGCTGGACATAATTCTGGTCAATTCCGTAATTCTGGAGATTAATAAACAGACCATAAATAAGTACCACCCAGAATGTTGATTCTTTCAGGCTTGGGCCAAAGCTTCCAAGGCTGAACTTATGGTTTGCAGATGCGATTTTGAAAAACTGACCAGGTCCTTCAGGCATTGAAAATGTAAGAATTACTGCACATGTCACAGCACCTGTTATCAGTATTATCGCCTGAATGGCATCGGTCCAGACCACTGCCCTGATACCGCCAAGCATTGAATATGCCATTACGGCTAATCCGGTAACGATAATAATAGTCTTTATATTCCATCCAAAAAGAGCATTTAACGGCAATGCCAGCAGCATAAGTATCGCTCCGGTACGCATAAGCTGTGTAAGCATGTAACAAACAGATGCATAAGTTCTTGCCCATGGACCGAACCTTTGTTCAAGGTAATGATAAGCAGATACATTACCTATCCCCCGGTAAAGAGGTATGAAATACTTTATTGTCAGGAATGATGCGGCAGGTATTGAAAGGCTGAAGACAAATGCATTCCAGTTTGCAGCATAAGCTTTCCCGGGCAGGGCAAGGAAACTGATACTGCTCAGGAAGGTGGCAAAAATTGACAATCCAACCACCCAGGCAGGAAGCTTTCTCCCTCCGGTCGTAAATTGGTCAGATGTCCTGTTTCTGAAATAAAAGCATGCACCAACAATTATGTTGCCGGCAGTAAGAACAAAGAATACAATCGCGTCAAGCAATGAGAGTTTCATGGAAGCTCATCCTGATAAGTCAATTCAATCCTGAATGACTGTTTAAATTTAATACCAAATACATGATCTGATCCTTTATGGGCAAGAAAAAATTATGTATTAAATGAAATGAATCTTAACTTTACAAAAGGTAATTTCAGGAGGCAGAATCAAGGGATAAAAAGATTAAAATAATATTCTGATGGGTAAAGAATATTTTGAATCAAGCACTTACAATACACCCCTCAAGGAAAAACTTACTGTATGGGAAAGGTTACTTCTGAATAACCGGCTTTACTTTATATATAAATACGGGCAGATTGTTTTAAGAACAAGGAAGGAAGCCATCTCAGGTATCTATGACGATGAAGCCTGGGCAACATCATCATATTTTATCCTGAAGTTCATAGAGAGGACGGGAGGACAATTTCATATTTCCGGGATGGAGCATATTGCAGAATCACCTGATCCTGTTCTCTTTATCGGGAACCATATGAGCACTCTCGAAACCTTGGTTCTGCCTGTATTAATAGCCCCCCGGCGCAGGGTTACATATGTAGTAAAGGAAAGCCTGGTTACACATCCTCTATTTGGTCATATAATGAGATCGAGGGATCCTATCGTGGTAGGCAGGACTGATCCGAGGAAGGATCTTGAGGCAGTGCTGACAGGGGGACTGGAACGGTTGTCAAAGGGTATTTCAATAATTATCTTTCCACAGAGTACAAGAAGCGAAGTATTCAGGCCTGAAGATTTCAATTCTTTAGGGGTCAAACTGGCAAAGAAAGCCGGTGTAAAGGTTGTCCCTTTTGCACTGAAAACAGATTTCTGGGGACAGGGTAAAGTCTTCAGGGGCCTTGGGAAGATAGACAGCAGTAAACCGATTTATATAAAATTTGGGGAACCTTTTTTTGTTTCAGGCAGCGGGAAGGAAGAGAACCAGCTGATAATCAGTTTCATACAATCGCACCTTAAGGAGTGGAAGGATAATTGAAATTTGTTGTCATAAAATGAGTGTATTTATTACGTTTATTCAGATTTTTTTTTAGATTTGTAAGGAGTAAGGAGTTTATTGAAGAATATCGGTTAGGTTTATGTGCATTCATTGTTGTGTTTGCGCCAGATACATAAAATTTCATAATATTCCATAATTAAATCTATTTATATGACAACCTTAGACTGGATCATTTTAGGGATTTTTTTCCTGGGACTGATTGGCATTATTATATGGGTATTATATCAAAAGGATAAGGATACTACTGACTATTTTCTGGCAAGTAAAAATGCAGGATGGCTTTCTATAGGGTCATCGATATTCGCTTCCAATATAGGATCGGAACATCTTGTTGGTCTTGCAGGTGCAGGTTTTCTAAGCGGAATGGCGATGGCACACTGGGAAATGCATGCCTGGTTTATACTGATCCTGGGATGGGTCTTTGTACCCTTCTATGACCGTATAAAGGTTTACACGATGCCGGAGTTCCTTGAAAGACGTTTTTCTGCGGGATCCAGGAGCATCCTTTCCGGAATTTCACTGGTGAGTTATGTACTTACCAAAGTTGCAGTAACCGTATACGCAGGGGGGGTGGTTTTTGATCAGGTTTTCAATATTGAATCGATTAACATCTTCGGAAAAGAGATCGATTTCTTCTGGGTAAGTGCTATCGGACTTGTCGCTATTACTGGCTTATATACTGTTCTTGGGGGGATGAAAGCTGTCATGTATACTTCAGTGCTGCAAACACCTGTTCTTCTGTTCGGCTCAATAGTAATCCTGATTGTCGGACTTGCAAAAGTCGGGGGATGGGCTGAAGTTGAAAATATTGTAGGTAATAACATCCATCTTATAAGATCAGCATCAGATCCGGATTTCCCCTGGACGGGAGTACTCCTTGCTTCAGCGACTATCGGCTTCTGGTACTGGTGTACTGATCAGTATATTGTCCAGAGGGTATTATCGGGAAGGAATCAGCAACAGTCGAGAAGGGGTGCAATTCTTGCAGGCTATTTTAAATTATTACCGGTATTTATCTTCCTTATTCCCGGCATGATAGCATTTGCTCTCAACCAGAAAGGGCTCCTTCAGGTCGGCAGCAGTGATTCAGCTTTTGCTGCCATGGTGGCAAACCTTCTACCTAAAGGAATAACTGGTATCGTGGTATGCGGACTGCTTGCTGCTCTGATGAGTTCCCTTGCCTCCCTGTTCAACTCATCAGCCATGCTCTTCGTGGAGGACTTCTACAAGAAGATGCGACCCAATCAATCACCCAAACATTATCTGAATATCGGTAGAGGAGCGACTGCCACGGTGGTGGTGCTCGGAGTGTTGTGGATACCGGTTATGCTCGGACTTGGGAAAGTCCTTTATGAATACCTCCAAGGGGTACAGGGTATGATTGCACCTGCAATTGCATCTGTATTTCTTCTGGGAGTATTCTGGAAAAGAATGACCTCAAAAGCGGCATTTTGGGGTATGATCACAGGATTTACCCTGGGAATGTTCAGACTTGCATTGAATGTGGTTTATGGACTGGTCGGAAGAGTAGGCGCACTTATAAGGCCAGTGATTTTTATCAATGCCGACAATGCGAAAGCAGATACCCTGAATGAACTGACATCCATTAGCGATAAAATACAGGCATCATTCCCGCACGATCTTGCTGCATCCCTTACTGACAAATTGAGCGCTGCTAAGGAATCACTTGCAACCCTTACTCTTGAAGGTAAAACTCATGCTTCAGAACTTATAGCCCAGGTCAAAGCAGGAGTGATCCAGCATTACCATGACACAGGTGGCGTGATTTACCAGATAGCTTCAATTAACATATATCATTATACCGTATTGCTTTTATTCTTCTGCCTCATAACAATGGTTATTATAAGCTTTGTGACAAAAGCTCCCTCAGTGGAACAACTGAAATTTACATATAGAGCATCTACTCCTGAACAAAGAAGATTAACAAGGGAAAGCTGGAATAAATGGGATATTGTTCACACGATCATTATCCTTGGTGTAATTGTTGCATTTTATATTTATTTCTGGTAGAAATATGGAAAAACTCAAAACCAAAGAGGTCTGGTTCGTAACCGGAAGTCAGCATTTATATGGTCCTCAGACACTTAAGCAGGTAGCCGCAGATTCAGCAAAAATTGCTGCAGCGCTTGACAAGTCACCAAAAATATCTCAGAAGGTTATATTCAAGCCTGTTCTCACAACACCTGAATCGATCTTTGAGATCTGCTCAGAAGCAAACAATTCCAGGAAATGCATCGGGCTTATTACATGGATGCACACCTTTTCTCCTGCCAAGATGTGGATAAAAGGACTTTCAGTGCTGAATAAGCCATTCCTTCATTTTCATACTCAGCTGAACAGGGATATCCCATGGAATACAATCGATATGAATTTCATGAACCTGAACCAGTCTGCTCACGGTGACCGTGAATTCGGATTTATCGGTACCAGGATGAGACTTAACAGGAAAGTAGTTGTCGGCCATTACCAGGACGCAGAGACTGTTGACCGCATAGCTGTATGGATAAGAGCTGCTGCAGCATATGACGATGCCCTGAATATGAAAATTGCACGTTTCGGGGATAATATGCGCGATGTGGCTGTTACTGAAGGCAATAAGGTCAGTGCCCAGCTAAAAATGGGATATTCGGTATATGGATATGGTATCGGCGATCTTGTCAAGTCTGTTAATGATGTCTCGCCAGCCGCCATTAAAAAACTTCTTGGAGAATATAGTTCTGAATATAAAATGACAAAAACTGTTGCCACCTCTGAAACTCTTAAAGAAGCTGCGAGAATAGAGGCAGGTATGGAGTCATTTTTGAAATCAGGAAACTTTAAGGCTTTTACAACAACCTTTGAAGATCTTCACGGTCTGAAACAATTGCCGGGAATTGCAGTTCAGCGACTGATGGCCAGGGGATATGGTTTCGGAGCTGAAGGCGACTGGAAAACAGCAGCACTGGTACGTTCAATGAAAGTAATGGCTCAGGGGCTGAAAGGCGGCACTTCTTTCATGGAAGATTATACGTATCATTTTGATCCTGCCGGAATGAAGGTTCTTGGAGCACATATGCTTGAAGTATGTCCTTCAATCGCATCCGGTAAACCGGCAGTTGAAGTACATCAGCTTTCAATCGGGGGCAAGGCAGATCCTGCAAGGCTTGTGTTCAAAACAGCACCTGGCAAGGGAATAAATGTCTCTGTAATTGACCTGGGAAACAGGTTCAGGATGATAGTCAACGAGGTGGAAGTTGTTAAATGTCCCGATATGCCAAGACTCCCGGTAGCAAGCGTGCTGTGGAAACCTATGCCCGATCTTAAAACAGGAGCAGCTGCATGGATATTTGCCGGAGGAGCTCATCATACAGGCTTCAGTACAGCAATTGACAGGGAATATCTCGAGGACTTTGCAGGCATGATGGGAATCGAATATGTTCTCATTGATGATAAATGCGATCTTGATACCTTCAGGAAGGAACTCAGGTGGAACGAGATCTTTTATCACATCTCAAACGGGATAAATTAAATTACCAGGGCAGACGGAGAACCAGGTTAAGAGGTAAATATTATATGAAAATCTACTCAAAGTACAAGAAACATCTTGTAGCAGTTGACTCAATTGTTTTCGGATACGATATTCTCGAAAAGCAGATCAAGCTTCTTCTCATTAAACGAAGTTTTAATCCGGCAAAGGGCAAGTGGTCGCTGGCGGGAGGATTTGTTGAACCTGGCGAGAGCCTTGATGTTGCTGCCTGCAGGGTGCTTCATAACCTTACAGGGCTTAAGAATATCTTCATGAAGCAATTATATTGTTATGGTGAACCTGACAGGGATCCGGGAGCAAGAGTCATATCGGTAGCCTACTGGGCGCTTATTAAGATCAAAGATATTGACCGGAAAGTTACAGATATGAATGGAGCTCACTGGCAGTCAATTAACAAGCTGCCTAAGCTTATTTTTGATCATCCTGGTATGGTTGAAAGGGCTCTGAAAGAACTGCAGCTGCAGATCAGGATCAAACCGGTCGGATTCGAGCTTCTTCCCGAGAAATTCACGCTCGTTCAGCTTCTTGACCTCTATGAGGCAATATACCAGAGGAAAATTGATAAAAGGAATTTCAGAAAAAAGATCCAGTCAATGGATATTCTTGAAAAGCTTGGAGAAAAGGAAAAAGAAACATCCAAGAAAGGCGCTTACTACTACAGGTTCATTAAAGAAAGGTATAAGAGGTTGATAAAGAATGGCTTCTATTTCAACCTGGACGTCAATTAAGAGTTTGGAGTTAACTAAATTTGAGAATATGCTCGAAAAGTTAAAAGCCAGTGTTTATAAAGCAAACCTCGATCTGGTACATTATGGACTGGTTATTCATACATGGGGTAATGTCAGCGGAAGAGATAAAAAATCCGGACTGATCGTGATAAAACCCTCAGGGATTAGTTATGATTTAATAAAACCTGCTGATATGGTCGTTCTTGATCCGGAGGGGAAAATTGTAGAGGGTAAATTCAATCCGTCAACAGATGCCCCGACTCATTTGTTGTTGTTTAAAGCCTTTAGCAAAACAGGAGGAATTGTCCATACTCATTCAACCTACGCCACTTCATGGGCACAGGCTGGAAGAGATATCCCGCCAATGGGCACCACTCATGCCGATCACTTTTACGGCATGGTGCCATGCACCAGAAAACTCAGGAAGAATGAAATCGAAAATGATTATGAGATCAATACGGGAAAAGTGATCATCGAAAGGATGAAAAACATAGACCCATTGGAGGTGCCTTCAGTCCTGGTTCATTCACATGGTCCTTTCTGCTGGGGCTCAGATCCCGATGAAGCAGTTTACAATGCAGTTGCCCTCGAAGAGATTGCACGCATGGCTTTTTATACTGTCCTGCTCGGGAAGG
>CAZLCF010000111.1:0-9372 GCA_964557905.1 uncultured Rikenellaceae bacterium
CAGTTTAAGAGCCTCGATCGGATTTGCATATAAGGCTCCCCCATCATCCCTTGCATGGCAGTCGATTGCTTATAAAGCCGGCTTTAACCATGACAGCCTTATATATATTGCTGTTCCTAATCCTGATCTTAAGCCTGAAAAATATATGTCGGTGGAGCTGGGTCTCGTTAAGAAATATAAAAAAGGCGTAAACCTTAATGTTTCAATATATTATAATGAAATAAGGAATGTCATCGTGGATGGTATGGTTCGTACCTCCGAGATGGATCTTCCGCTGGCGGTTATCAAGCCTGATACAGCAACCGTCCTGAAGAGAATAAACAGTGATGAATCGGTTTCAAGACTTTACGGCCTCCAGAGTACTCTTAAGCTTAATGATATCGTAAAATCAATACATCTGAACGGAGAGCTGAGCCTTACCTTTGGTACATCGAGCCAGAAATTTCCTGAGATCCTTCAGATTGCGACAGATTATATAAGCAATTTTAAGCTCATCCCCAGCCATTATGGCCAGATGAAAATATCAATGGAGCCTGTCAAGAATCTATATCTCCAGGTTACAAGTATCTGGGAATCAAGCTGGTTGAGACTATTGATACCATTTAAGGATGTTTATGAGAATATCTTTAAAGACTTTGATGGATCTTACAGCATGAATGCTGTCGCAAATTACAGGATCGGAGTTAACCTGAACGGCTACGTTAAAATCAATAACATATTTGACGAAAGATACGGAGGTCCAGTATATTCAGGTATGAAGACTCCCCTCCTTTACAACCCTCAAACGGGCCGCAGCATTCATCTTGGACTTACTTATACCCTTAACTGATGAAAAGAGAAGTTCCAATACTTGTCATGCTGCTTGCCTTTTCATCAGTTATGAATCAAACCGAAGGCCAGGACTCTCTGCTGGTTAAAACGAGGCTAAGCCAGGAAAGGGAAGCTGATTCCGTAAAAGCAGCTCAACATTTGGAGACAGCTGAAAGGTTCAGCTTTATCAACCAGAACGATAGCGCACATGCATATATTTTTAAATCACTGGAGATTGCATCAGAAAGAGACCTGGTCAATATAGAAGCTGCTGATTATGAATTACTTGCTTCAATCTACGAAAGTCAGGGAGACTGGGAAGAAATGCTTCGCAATTATTTAAGGGCCTCAGCTGCATATACGAAGCTTGGCGATAAAGAAAATGAAGCCAGGATGTTAAAAATTATTGCCTGGAATTATTTCAGGGCTGGTGTATATAAGAAATCTGCACAATATTCTGAACAGGAGTTCATACTTTACGGTGGGCAGGATCCCGGAATGCTGGCATCTGCTGCCGAACTGGCAGGAAGATCATATTATTACCTCCCTGTCGATTCTTTATCAACCCGATGGTACAATGCTGCCTCTTTCTATTATGAAAAGTTAAAAGACACAACAGGATTTCTGAGGTGTGCCGAAAAACTGGGGGCCCTCTATACTCAGATGGGAATGTATGACAGGTCCTTTGAGGAATACCAGGAGCTATTGTCGCATTATTTGCTCAGGAATGATTTTAAGAACATCGCCTCCGCTTATAACCAGTTAGGATTCCTCATGTTCAGGAAGAAGGACCTGAATGCAGCCCTTGAAAACTTCAGGAAAGCAGTTGAGTTTTCAGAAAAAGGAGGAAAGGATGACTATTTCCTGACGGATGCCTGGTCAAATATAGCGATCTGTCAACAGAACTTCGGAAACCAGGTTGAGATGCTGAGGTGTTTTGAAAAAGCATTGCAGCATGCAAAGAACTCAGGGAGGACTGATGAGGTTGCCCGGATAAATCGCATCCTTGCGAAGATCTATTTCAATAAAGGGGATAATTATCATGCCGAAATGTATTGTCTGAGCTGTATTGAATCTGCAAAAGCCTCAGATAACCTGGATGTGCTCCAGGTATGTTATATGGATTATTCGGATGTTCTTGAAAAGGGAAATGACTTTATAAAAGCTCTGGAGTATTACGAAAAGCACCTTAATCTCCGTGATTCCCTTAATTATGCGGACCTCCTTGCTGAGAAGGAAAGAACAGACAATCTTGCTGAATTTGACGCAACTGAACAAAGAATAAGAGATGAAGTTGCAACTGAGGAGATCCGAGGGCTGGAAATAAAAACCCTGAGAGCTGAGTCATTACGCAGGGAAAATGAGGTTAAGCTCCTGATAAACGAAAGAGCTCTTGAGAGGTCCGAGAAAGACAGGCTTGCACAATCGCTGGCGCTGGAAAAAGAAAGGTTTGAGCTTGGAAAGAGAGAACAGGAAGTCAGATCACTTCAGCAGCAGCAGGCTATTGACAGTCTTCTTCTGAAACGGAAAAATGATGAAGCTCTTGCTCTTGAACAGGCAAACCAGCTGCTTGAAAAGGATAAACTGCAAAAAGAGACAGAGCTTAAAAATGAGAAACTTGCCCGGCAGCTGGCTGTCGGATTAGGTTCGCTGATGCTGCTTGTAGCATTAATTATTCTTTTTAGCCTCTTATCCACAAGAAAGAAAAATCGTTTGCTCGCTGAGCGCAAACAGGAAATTGAAAAGATAAATGCAGACCTCGAGATCATGAATACTGAAATCCTTAAACAAAAGGATATCATTGAACAGAAGAACCAATCAATAACAGATAGTATACAATATGCCAGCAGGATTCAGTCTGCTGTCCTTCCTCCTATTGATTTCCTTAATGGATGGGGTATTGAGAATTTCATACTTTATAAACCCAAGGCTATTGTGAGCGGTGATTTTTACTGGGGAGTAAAAAAACAGAATAAGATAATTGTTGCAGCCGGCGATTGCACAGGACACGGAGTACCGGGTGCGTTCATGAGCATGCTGGGACATGCTTTCCTTGAAGAGATAGTCAATACGAGGGAAATTGAAAATGCGGCCATGATACTTAATTTGCTGAGAGACGAGATTATTAATACTCTGAAACAGAAGGGTCTGACAGGGGAAGCTCGCGACGGGATGGATATTTCACTGTGTATCCTTGATATGAAAGCCGGAAAGCTTGATTATGCAGGGGCCAACAATCCCCTCTATATTATAAGGGACAGTAAAATGATGAAATACCAGGCCGACCGCATGCCAATAGGAATACATTTTATCTCTTTCACTCCCTTTACAAACCAGACCATTGAAATTAAAAAAGACGATTACCTGTACCTTTTCTCAGACGGCTACGCAGATCAGTTCGGAGGTCCCAGAGGGAAGAAATTTATGTACAAACCGTTCCAGGATTTGCTGCTGAGAAATCATGACAAACCAATGGAGCTTCAGAAAGAGATCCTTGACAATACCTTTGAAAAATGGAAGGGCGACCGTGACCAGGTGGATGATGTGATGGTGATAGGAATGAAAATTTAAACCCAGGTAATTTGAACGAAATAGTAACCACAGCTGATGGTTCTCATACAATTTATATTCCTGAACTTGATGAGCATTATCATTCAGTTAATGGTGCGGTACAGGAATCTGAACATATCTTCATAAATGGCGGATTTGAATTTAGCAAAGCCGATCCCCTGTTTATATTTGAGGCCGGATTCGGCACAGGACTAAATGCCCTCCTGACTGCAATCAGAAGTCTTGACGGGAAACGGGAAGTTTATTATACGGCTGTTGAAAAATATCCTCTTGATGAAGAAATTCTCAAATCACTTAATTATGATCTATTTGCCGGTAATGAAGGAACCAATATCTTCAATCTTATTCATTCTTCCGGATGGGGGCAGATGAACAGGATCTGCCGGAACTTTTCCCTGATGAAGATCAGGGGAGATCTGATAACTGATGATCTCACAGGCTCATTCAATCTGATATATTTTGATGCATTTGGCCCTGAAAAGCAGCCTGAAATGTGGACGAAGGACATTTTCAGGAAAATAGAAAAGATCACTGAAAAGGATGGAGTATTTGTTACTTATTCTTCAAAAGGTGAGGTGAAAAGAAATCTCATGACCTGCGGTTTTACAGTCACTCTGCTTCCGGGGCCTCCGGGTAAAAGACATTTCATGAGGGCAATTAAAATCTGAAAAATGTTATCAAAGGCTTTTTTACTTTGCCCAAAGTGTTAACTTTGCGAAAATTTAAATTAAAAATATTCAAAATGAAAATCAAGGGATTAGTTGTTCTCTCAATTGCAATGGCCATGATGCTTGGATCCTGTTCAAAAAGCGCAGTAAAATCTGTCAAAATGAAAAGTGATATGGATTCACTTGCTTATGCATTGGGCACTATGTACCACGCTCAACTGATGGCTGACAGTCTGGATCTGAATCCATTACTGTTTGCCAAGGCTTTGTTGGACTGGAAAGACGGAAAGCCTGCCATGACTGAAGAGGCCGCAAGAAGTTATATCATGGTATTCGTTAACGAGCTAGAACGTGAAAAAAATGAAAAACAAGCCGAAGCAGATAAGGTTTTATATAAAGATTATATTGAAGAGAATGAAGCATTTCTGGCAAAGAATAAGGAAAGATCCGAAGTAACAGTGACTCCAAGCGGTCTTCAGTACGAAGTAGTCAGGATGGGGACAGGACCAAAACCGACAGCAGACAATGTTGTAAAGGTTCACTATGTCGGTACTCTAATTGATGGTACAGAATTCGATTCATCAATTAAAAGAGGCGAACCGGCACAGTTCCCGCTGTCTGGAGTTATTTCAGGGTGGACTGAAGCTCTTCAGCTTATGCCTGTTGGTTCAAAGTTCAAGATCTATCTTCCTCAAAGTATAGCTTACGGGCCAAACCAGGCCGGTGATCAGATCAAACCATATTCCACTCTTATCTTTGAAGTCGAGCTTCTTGAAATCGTTGAGTAAATGAGAACTGCTGAGATACAGAATTCACTAAGATTAGAATAATATGGCATTTGAAACTTCAGGTAAAATTATCGATATCTCCCCTGTAAACCAGGTAAGTGATAAATTCAGAAAACGTGAATTTGTCATTGAAAAGAAGGAGGCAGGAGGATCTGCGGTATTTGTTGACTATATCAAATTCCAGCTTACTCAGGAAAAATGTGAACTTATTAACGAATCATTCCTTAATGAGGATGTTAAGATATGGTTTAACCTGAGGGGCAATAAATGGGAACGGGATGGCAAGATCAATTATTTCACTAATCTTGATGTCTGGAAAATAGAGAAATTGTCATCACAGGGCAGAGATCAGAATGTACCGTCAGATATCACACTGGAGGATATCCCTCCCGAAAATGATGAACTGAGCGATCTGCCATTCTGAAAAGAAAATATATTTATGAATCCGCTCCTCCAGGACTGGAATACACCGTTTAAAACTCCGCCTTTCCATTTAATTGAGACTGCTCATTTCAAACCTGCGGTCGAAGAGACCATTAAATCAGCTTCAGAAGAAATAAAGGCGGTAGCTGAAAGCCCTGACCCGCCGGATTTTGAAAATACCATCGCAGCTCTTGACAAAGCAGGGAACAAACTGGGAGATGTCACGGTAGTCCTTTTCAATCTTAACAGCGCTGAAACCAATAAAGATCTGCAGGAGGTGGCCAGGGACGTCTCTCCCCTCCTTGCCCGTTTTTCCAACGATATTACACTTAACAAAAAGCTGTTTTCCAGGGTAAAGTCAGTCTTTGATTCAAGGGAATCATCCGGACTTACAACCGAACAGATAATGCTAGTGGAAAAGAATTACAGAAATTTTATTCTTGGTGGTGCAGGGCTTAATGAAGAGAAAGAAACACGCTTCAGACAGATCTCAGAGGAACTATCCCGGCTATCGGTAAAGTTTGAAGAAAATATCCTGGAAGATACCAATTCATTCGAGCTTCATATTACTGACAGAGATGATCTTGCTGGCTTGCCGGAAGGAGCTGTGGAAATGGCAGCTATAGAAGCAAAAAACAGGAAAAAAGAGGGATGGATCTTTACTCTTCATTTCCCGAGCTATGTTCCTTTTATGCAATATTCTGATAAAAGACTTCTAAGGGAAAAGCTGTACAAAGCTTATACATCCCGTGCATTTCACGGAGATAAAAGCGACAACCGGGAACTGGTCAGAGCAATGGTCAACCTGCGTCTTGAGTTAGCTAAAATACTGGGATTCAATAATTTTGCTGAATTGACCCTTGGCGACAGGATGGCTGATACCACCGTGAAAGTTGAATCATTTCTCAATGAACTGCATACTGCTTCACAACCAGCTGCCCGCAGGGACTATGATAACCTGAAGAAGTTTGCTATCGAGAACGGACACAATGGGGAGATGGAAAGATGGGACTGGGCTTATTATTCAGAAAAACTCAGGAAAGCAAAATATGACATCGACGATGAAGTCCTTAAGCCATTTTTTGTTCTTGAGAATGCGGAAAAAGCGATTTTCAATCTTGCCACAACACTTTATGGAATTAAGTTCGTAAGGAATGACATGATTCCGGTATATCATCATGAAGTAAAAATATGGGAAGTCCTGGATGCAGATAATACTTTTCTTGCGGTTCTTTATGCGGATTACTTCCCAAGGCCCGGTAAAAACAGTGGTGCATGGATGACCGGATACCGTGAACAGAGACAGGAGAATGGAAAGGACATACGACCCCTGATCTCCATCGTTGCCAATTTCACCAGGCCTACTGAAACAAAACCTTCGCTCCTTACTTTCAATGAGGTCACAACATTTCTTCATGAGTTTGGTCATTCTATTCACGGAATGCTTACAAAATGCACCTATGAAAGCCTTTCGGGGACAAGTGTTGCCCGTGATTTTGTGGAACTCCCGTCACAGTTCATGGAAAATTACGCATTTGAGAAAGAATGGTTATCATCTTGGGCTGTCCATTACCTGACTGGAGAAATAATCCCGGATAACATCATAGCAAAGATCAAAGAGTCCTCAACTTATAATGAAGGCTATGCCTGCAACAGGCAACTGGGCTTTGGATTTCTTGATATGGCATGGCACACGGTAACTGGTCCGGTAACTGATAATATAAACGCATTTGAATCGGCGGCTATGGAAAAAACCGAGCTCTTCCCGCAGGTGGCAGGTTCAAATATGAGCGTTTCTTTCGGTCATATATTCGGTGGAGGATATGCAGCCGGATATTACGGTTACAAATGGGCTGAAGTACTTGATGCTGACGCTTTTAAGCATTTTAAGGAAGCAGGTATTTTTAATGCTGAAACTGCAGCATCATTCCGGAAAAATATCCTCGAAAAAGGAGGAACCGATAAACCGATGAATCTTTATATAAACTTCAGGGGTAAGGAGCCGGCAATAGATGCTTTTCTTGAACGAAGCGGATTAAAGTAGAAATGAATAACATGATTCTCTTTTTCGAATGCTCCGGGAAAATAATTTTTGCGGTCGGAGTTGTAAAAAAGCTATTAAAAAAAGACATTGATAAGCTGACCTGGCTTTTTGGTAATGCGGTAAAGCTTGATATAGAGAAATTGAATGGCTCTTTTATCGGACCGAGAAAAGAGATGATAACTCCCTGGAGCACTAATGCTGTAGAGATAACCCAGAATATGGGAATTATTGGAATAAAAAGAATTGAGGAGTTTCACCCGGCCTTAACAAAAACTGAATGGGATCCGATGCTTCAGTCTTTGTACAAAGGTCTTGATCAGGATATTTTTACAATTGACAAACTGCCTGATCCGGTAATATATATTAATGATATAAAGGAATATAACCACAAGGAAGGGCTTGCACTCAGTGATGAAGAGATAAAGTATCTGCAAAAACTCAGCAAGAAGATCGGCAGGAAATTAACTGACAGCGAAATATTCGGATTTTCCCAGGTCAATTCAGAGCACTGCCGTCATAAGATCTTTAACGGAACCTTTTTTATTGATGGTAAGGAAAAAGAGTTCACCCTTTTCCAGCTCATCAAACTGACTACCAGAATCAATCGCAATAAAGTCGTTTCAGCATATAAGGATAACTGTGCCTTTATTAATGGGCCTGTTGTTGAACAATTTGCCCCGGCTTCCCAGGACAAGGCAGATTTTTTTAAAATAACAAACTTTGAATCAGTACTTTCAATAAAAGCTGAAACACACAATTTTCCTACGACCGTTGAACCTTTCAACGGAGCTTCAACAGGTACAGGTGGTGAAATAAGGGACCGGATTGCAGGAGGCAAAGGTGCCTTTCCGATCGCCGGTACTGCCGTTTATATGACTTCCTATCCCCGGCCTGACGGAGGCCGCAAGTGGGAAAAGAAGACAAAAGAGAGACCATGGCTTTATCAGACACCAGAGGACATCCTGATTAAAGCATCCAACGGGGCCAGTGATTTTGGCAATAAATTCGGGCAACCACTGATCTGTGGATCACTTCTGACATTTGAGCATTTTGAGAACCTGAATAAATACGGTTACGATAAAGTGATAATGCTGGCCGGTGGCATAGGTATCGGTAAAAGGAAAGACAGTGAAAAGAGTATTCCTGAGAAAGGCGATATAATTGTTCTCCTTGGGGGAGATAATTACAGGATCGGCATGGGCGGAGGAGCTGTATCGTCAGTAGAAACAGGCAAATACGATAGTTCCATAGAATTAAATGCCGTACAGCGGGCAAATCCGGAAATGCAGAAAAGGGTGTATAATGCCATCAGGGCACTTAGCGAATCAGATAAGAACCCCGTGATTTCGATACATGACCATGGAGCCGGAGGACATTTGAATTGTCTTTCAGAACTTGTGGAAACAAAAGGGGGTAGAATAGATATCAGCAAGCTTCCTATAGGCGACCCGACCCTTTCGGCAAGGGAAATAATCGGTAATGAATCACAGGAACGCATAGGGCTTGTAATGAACAGGTCATCAATAGGATCACTTAGAAAGATAGCTGAAAGGGAAAGAGCCCCAATATACATAATCGGAGAAGTGACCGGTGATCAGCAGTTTACCCTGATCAATCCTGTAACAGGAGAAAAGCCAATTGACATTAAGATGGAATCTCTTTTTGGCAATCCCCCAAAAACAGTAATGACTGATAAAACTGTTAAAACAGTTTATAGGAAAGTGACATATAACACTGCAAGTATCATTGAATATGCTGAGATGGTTCTGCAGATAGAGGAAGTCGCCTGCAAAGACTGGCTCACAAATAAAGTTGACAGATCGGTGACCGGCAGAATAGCTAAACAGCAATGTGCAGGTCTTCTTCAGCTGCCATTGAACAACCTTGGAGTCATTGCTCTTGACTACAGGGGAAAATACGGGATGGCCACATCAATCGGTCATGCACCTGCTGCAGGACTGGTTGATCCCGCGGCAGGTTCGGTATTGTCTATTGCTGAGGCTCTGACAAACATTCTCTGGGCCCCTCTTGCCAGTAAGATTAAGGGCATTTCGCTTTCGGCAAACTG
>CAZLCF010000112.1:0-9321 GCA_964557905.1 uncultured Rikenellaceae bacterium
TGCCAATTCTTCTGCTGGCACAGATGATCGTAGATCATCAAATTATTGTAGAAACGTATCAATTAGGTGTTTTGGATGGTCGTAGACCATCGAATATTTCTAACATGTTCCATCAGTCCCGGAACATTTTTATTTTTTCGGTGATCCCTATTCCGGGTTTTTCATTCAATGTTACCTTGCCCTCTGTGATAGTTACGCCTTCATAACAGTCGTTGCTGATCAGCAGGTTACCATCCAGGTCTGCCCAGTGAGCCAGCGGCGACAGCTGTGCAGCTGCTGATATTGCACAGGATGTCTCGGTCATGCACCCTATCATCACCTTCATTCCCATTTCTCTTGCCATATGTGCCATCTTATATGCTGCATTCATTCCGCCGCATTTCATGAGCTTGATGTTTATGGCGGAATAGACACCTTTCATGTGAAGCAGGTCATCAATTGTCTGTAATGCCTCATCAGCAACAATTGGAAGGGGCGAATTTTCTGTAAGCCAGGCAATGTCGTCGACCATAGTTTTTGGCATTGGCTGCTCAAGAAAAACCACATTCTTTTCCTTAAGCCAGTTTGCCATTTCAAGCGCATAATTCCTGTCTTTCCACCCCTGGTTGACATCAACGCATATCGGCTTACCTGAAACACTCCTTATGGTTTCAATCATCTCCCTGTCATTGCCAAGGCCCAGTTTGACTTTCAGAATTTTATAAGGTCCCGCTTCAGTAACTTTCTGCCGTACGACTTCCGGAGTATCAATACCTATTGTAAAGCTTGTAAAGGGAGTTTTTTCAGGATCAAGACCCCAGAGCCTGAACCAGGGCTTTCCTATCAGTTTTCCTGCAAGGTCGTGGAGTGCTATGTCCACAGAGGCCTTCGCCGCATAGTCACCCGGGGAAATCCCGTCAAGATATGCTACTATATCCTCAATAAGGAAAGGGTCCTTAAACTGTGACAGGTTGACCTGTGAAAGGAATTTTGTCACCGTTTCATGGCTTTCTCCGAGATAAGGAGGCATTGAGGCTTCACCGAAACCTTTCTTCCCATCGTACTCAATTTCTGTAAGCACAACCGGTGTTGTGGTCCTTGAGCCGGTTGCCAGCGTGAACACATGTTTAAGCTTCAGCTCATACGGTACAAACCTGAGCTTCATGGATATACTCTTTCGTTTCATCGGAGGTATTTTTTTTACCGGTCCGGCAACAGCAGCTGCTCCTTTCCCGGAAATCATCGCTCCTGCAAGCAATGAACAGTATTTAATGAATTCCCTTTTCTTCATTTTGACATAATATTATACCAGCCATGAAGAGCTACGGATTCCGTCCCTTTCTGCGATTCTTCCCCGATCACCCTCATTGCTCCCATTATTGTACTTTTCAGATAACTGCTGTAGTTTGCCCGGGCGGAATCAAGACTGTTTATTCTGACCATTCCCGAGGAATGAATTACTTCGGTATCGCCAATATACATTCCAACATGTGTAATTCTCTTTTCTCCCTGATCGTTAAGATGTCCAAAGAAAATAAGGTCGCATTTTTTCAGGGGATCGTAAGATGAAGATATATCGACCGGCTTTCCATCCAGAAACTGCTGCGAGGCGTCGCGGGCAAGGATTATCCCGCCTGTAAAAAATATTGTCTTGACAAATCCGCTGCAGTCGAGTGCTTTGGTGGAGGTCCCTCCCCACATATATGGCGAGCCGTTAAGCGATTTAGCAAATTTTATTAACTTACCGGCTTCAGGGGTTATGGATGAACACCACTGGTCAAATTCTGCAGCTTCTTTCCTGCTTATAATACCTCGTCTTCCGTCAGGAAGCTCAGCTACATAAAAGTCCCTGTTTTCAGAAACATTTTTTAAAATAGCACCAGATGTAATATCAGAAATTACACCGCTCCTGTCTGTTTCAGAAAGGATATCGCCTGATTTACATGTATATATTATCCTGTCTGACTGTTTCCAGTCTGCGATTTCAGTTTCATCCATGTCATAAATACTGCTATTAGTGGTCCATCCCAGGTAATAATCAGGCGTCTGGATGAGCAGCCAGTCTCCGCATGTTTTAAGAATCTTCACAGGGGTACCCATGACAGCTTGTGAAACCTGTTCACTTGAATAAGATGGTCTGCTTTTGATATTGCAGATACTTACTGTAACCAATCCCCATCTTTTTTCTATTTCTGAAGTATCAGGAAGGACTTTCAGGCTGTCATAGATCTCCAGGCCAGTATTTCCAAGATAGCTGATTATCTCTTGCTTTGCCTCCGGCAGATTTGTTTCGCCTTTTATTACCAGTGCATCTGCTGTTAACATTTTCACACTTAAGCTGCATATCCCCTCACGTTCATCCGGAACCCATCTGACTGCAATTGAGTCAATATCTTTTTGTAACTGAGGATTGACCTCAGGAGGATTGCAGCCTGCGATAAAGAGAATTAAAACAAAAATAACCGAAAGCCTCATAATTTTGCAAGATGTTGTAACACATCTTACAAAATTATAAATTGCCATCATATTCCGTCTATGGATGAGACACAGAGTTTTTACATTCATTTTTGAAATCCTGAAGGGTAAAAAAGTCGGGCTGATTACTAATCCCACAGGAGTTAGCAGAGATTTACAATCATGTATAGATCTTATATTCAATGCACCTGGCGTCAGTCTGACAGCTCTATACGGGCCTGAGCACGGGGTAAGAGGGGAATTTACTGCTGGTGAGACAATAGGTTCTTCGACTGATCCATCCACAGGCTTGCCTGTTTACAGCCTGTATGGAAGCACCCGGAAACCAACTGCAGATATGCTTAAAGGAATAGAGGTTCTCGTTTATGACATTCAGGATATAGGTTCAAGGTCATATA
This sequence comes from uncultured Rikenellaceae bacterium, assembly GCA_964557905.1. GTDB lineage: Bacteria > Bacteroidota > Bacteroidia > Bacteroidales > VadinHA17 > LD21. The sequence continues at coordinate 2,853 of CAZLCF010000112.1, forward strand.
CCTATATCAGCACGCTCGGTCTGGCCATGGAAGCAGCAGCCGAGAATAACATCCCGTTTCTTGTTCTCGACAGGCCCAATCCGCTGGGCGGGGAACGAATGGAGGGGCCTCTTGTACAGGAGGGTTTCACCTCTTTTGTGAGTCAGTACCCGGTACCTTACATCCACGGCATGACTGTCGGGGAGCTGGCATTGTTTCTCAACGGGGAAGGACTCCTTAAAGACGGTGAGAAATGCAACCTTGAATTGATAAAGATGAGCGGATGGAAGAGAGATATGTGTTTTGAAGAGACCGGACTGCCATGGGTTCCCTCATCGCCACATATACCTCAGGCTGTCACATGTTATTATTATCCAGCGACAGGGATCGTCGGCGAATTATATGTTCGACAAGGTATGCGGTACGGATTTGGTGAGAAAAGAATTCACCAGGGACTATACGGTGGATTCCATTCTGGACTTATGGACAAAAAAGATCCCCGCTTTCAGGCAAAAAGCACAGCATTATCTTTTATATTAAGGATTAACCTGTTTACCTCGTCTCTCCTTCCATGCTTTTTTCAAGTTCGCGGGCATGCACCAGAAACTCATCCACCTTCATCTCCTTATGGAATATCATTCCATGCGTTGCACGTATCTTCGGGCTCTCATGCTCATAGAAGAAATCCTTTCCAAGGATCAGCTGAACCCGTTTGAACTGTTCAACCCATATCTGCTGTGAAAGATTGCTGAATGGTCCGTCAAGCTCAAAGCTGGGGAATGAAGCATCAACCTGGCTGATATAGCAGTGCTTGAATGACCAGTCCAGCACCGCCATTGAATTCAGCGATACAGGAGTAAATATATTGGCTTCCGATGGGTGGAATTTGAACCAAACATTTCTGTAACCGACTATCCTGAGAGGAGATAAATCCATTTCCTGTTTCCACAGCCTTAAAGCCTGAGCCAGTGTCTGGAGCACCTTATAATGAGTATCAGGGCCGGATCCTTCGGGATCAAATGCCAGGCTTATTACTGTCGGCCGGACGCGCCTCAGCATTTCGAGTATCGGCTCAACATCTCGCTTGTTTTGCGGCTGTGGAGTAAAGATGTCTCCTGTATAAAAACCAAGCCGGAGATGTTCAATATTCTGAACTTTAACACCGTAATGTGCCCATACGAGTTCTTCTTCAAATTCACGGAGCATACCCTTAAGTACCTGAATATCAGGAGGATTCTTTTCTCCGCTGTAACTTGATTTCAATAATTCAATATTCTTTTCAATCTGATCAATCAGCTCTTTCTGTGATTTAAGTTTGTAAATATGGACCATCACTCTGGTGAGACGGTGGCAGATACCTCTCAGCTTGCCTGCTTCATCCTTTGCAGCAATTTTGTCGAGATAATGGCTCACATCCTTGTCAAATTTATACTTATATCCCTCCTGAAAGAAATCAGGATACCTGATCATCTGTATTTTATCCTGCTCAATATGGTTCAATGTTTCCTGCAGCAGGTTCTGTAACATAATGTTGGTTACAGCGTTGAATCCTGATGTAAATACTGAGAAATGAAATTTATTTGATGCTATCCGCAGCTGGGGAATTATGCTGGGAAAAATACCCAGCATTATATCGTCATGGTGTGGTCCGGTATGAAGAAAGGTCTGATCATGCTCTTTCGTTTCACCGGCCACAATTTTCTTCTTTGTCGATTCAATAACTTCATTTACCCGGTCCAAACTCAGGTCTGGAATAAGGCAGCAATACTTATCATTCCTGAGATCATCAATTTCCAGCTTATGGGCATATTTATCAATTTTCTGGCAAAGATCATAGATTGCTTTTTCTGTTTTTTCAAAGGTCCATTCGCCTTCCTTATAGTACTTTTCTATGCTGTCATGAAGAAGAAAGGCAGCTCCCTCGGTGAGATAGAAACGGGCATTTTTCTGTCTCTGCAGGACAGTTGCCGGGTACAGGTTATCAAGCGGATTTTCCAGGGCGTTTCTTACCACAGGTGCCTTTGCCTCTCCGGCCGCAAAAATTATTGTTACACCATCGGGATTGTAAGTAATGGTACCAAGCCCGATGGTTATCACCAGCCTGGTCCTTGACACTTCTATTCCCCCAAGATCGCCGGCTGCAGCAGCCTGTGACTCAAAGTTCGTTGCTGTAAGCCTTGTGGATGAATTGTGATCACTTCCACGGGTATTGAAAGCTATATGCCCGTCGGGTCCCATGCCGCCAAGGAAAAAACCGATCCCCCCGAGCTCCCTGACCTTGTTCTCATAGTTTGTGCACCAGTTATCTATGCTGAAAAGAGAAACCTGCTGCAGTTTTTCGAAGGGTGTGTTGGCCTCCCTGTTCCTGAGAGTCAGGTCAATGCGGCTGTCGGGAAAAACTTCGGAAAAATGTTTCCCCTGGGACAACGGTATTTCGTCAGCATTGATGAGCAATGCCCTTGCAGGGTCAAGATCAAATCCTTTAATGTAATAGTTCTTGACATAATCATAAAAGCTGTTATGCTGTTTTGGATTAATCGGATAGAATTCATCGATCTGAACAAAATGCAATCCTCTGACTGAAGGCTTTTTAGCGAGTGATAGACCGTTTTTTTCCATCAGCTGCCTGTTCTCCGGTTTGTTCCAGCCTTCAAGAAGCCGTTGCGTCCATTTTATAAAATACTCAGGTGTTTTACCTGTAGGAAGGCAGATAACTCCTTCAGGATTTTCAGCCAGCCACTCAAGGAATCTCAGTGAAGTAAGCAATCCAAGGTCAGGAAAATTCTGAACAATGATGTAGGGTATCTTTGTGGAATAACCATCTCTCCCTGAGCGGTCGTAAAACGACTGCTCTACCTTTGATAATCCTTTGATCTTCATAGTTTTATTCTTTAATTACTCATCTCAGTCTTTTAGAATCGCATCGTACATGATCTCAGCAGGATGCGGGGCAGTTCTTCCTGTACCTTCAGCTATGTGATGCTTTCATGATGTCCCCGGTGCAGCAATTACAGCTCCGTTTGATGCTGACCTTACAGCCGGGAACAGGACCATCTCGCCTATTTTCATGCTTAGCTCAAAATGCTCTTTTTCATACCCGAATGCCCCTGCCATGCCACAGCAGAGCCGCCTGGAATTTCCTCAACCTTATAGTTGACAGGTATTGACAACATCCTTTTCGTAAATCCTGTTGAAGATATTGCTTTCTGCTGACAATGGCCATGAAGTTTTATACTTTTATGATCGGATGTAAACTGACCGGAAGCGATCCTCCCGTTATCAAATTCCCGGCAGATAAAATCGTCGATCATTTCTATTGATGCCGGATTGTGCTTAAGGATCAGTATATTGGCCTTCAAGGCATCCTGCAGACTTGTGAAGTGGGCACAGATTAGTCCTGTTTCTCTTGAAGGCAAAGGGACAAGGTTCAGCTTCATCCTTGCTGTAAATGCCAGGGTTCCTTCTGATCCGGCAAATCTGATTAACTTTTTAATATTCTCCTTATCCTTAGGTCGAGTTACAGCAAGTGGCATTTCCCTGTATGATGATGCATCAGTGGCATACAATATCCTCTGAAGATCATCAGTAAACAGGTCACCTTTCAGCTCCTTCTGTAAATCGGAGAATGTCATTTTAGCATTCTTTCTTTTTTATCCCGAAGCCCAGATCGATCTTCAGGAATTTAATTGCAATTAGTCCGGGTATTGAACAAAGTATCACATAAATAAAGAAATGCTGGTAACCAAGGAGTTCCTTCATGGTGCCGGAGACCATTCCCGGGAGCATCATCCCCAGCGCCATTAATGAAGTTCCTATGGCATATTCGGCAGTTTTGTACTTGCTTTCTCCCACAAAATGAAGCATATAGAGCATATACGCGGTAAAACCAAAACCATAGCCGAACTGCTCAAGTGCAATTGACAGATAAATAGTCACATCTCCCGGCATAGGCTGAAAAAAGGAAAGATATATGTAAACGCTTATCGGGATATTCATGCAAAAAGCCATGAACCAGATCAGCTTTTTCAATCCGTATTTTGCGGCAGTTATTCCGCCGAGGATACCGCCGAGGGTAAGGCATAACATCCCTATTGTACCGTAAGCGATGCCATACTGGGCAGATGTAAGTCCTATTCCGCCAACACTCCTTGAATCAACAAGGAACGGGGTTGCTACCTTTACAAGCTGCGATTCGCCAAGCCTGTAAAGGAGAAAGAATATAAGTGCAGGAATTATTCCCGGCTTTGTAAAAAATGAGACAAAGACCTCCTTATAAACGCTCCAGCCCATTTTTTCCTTTGTACTTTTTTCATCAGGATGCGGTAAAAATATCCGGTTGTAAATAGCAAGAAAAAGAAGTACAATCCCAAGCACAACGAGTGAAACCATCCAGCTGAATGCAATATTGCCTGCCGTTACCACAAATACTGAAGAAGCTGTACCGTTCAGATTATGATTTACTTTTACAGATGCGGCTACGAGTTTATCCCAGTTGCTGCTTGTAAACTCAAACCTGCCGGTCTGCTTTCTAGAGAGGTCGATATCCTTGCTTCCTGATTTGCGTGCAACATTCACAACGACTTTTTCACCTTCCTCAGGCGGAGCCGAAAGGGCAATGTAAATGACTGCTGAATCAAGTGATGATTTTCCTTCCTGGTAAACAGGGACCAGGAGTTCGCGAGGGAAAAGCAGCAATGAAGGTTCTCCCCCAGCCTTAACTATCTTTATATCAGAAGGATTGAATGGAGTGTATTCATCGGGAAGCACTGACTTTGTTTCAAATGTAACAGGTTCGAGCCCGGTATTTTTCTGGATCACGCCGGCAACAACCGGTATAAGACCGAGGGCGGTGAGCATTGCAAAGCGGTAGAATGTTGACCTTATCCCGACAAAAAAAGCCTGCTTATGCTGGTCAAGGGCATACATGTAGAAGCCGTCGGCTGCAATATCATGACTTGCTGAAGAAACCGCAATTATAGCAAAAATACCAAGTGTTATCGGATAAAAGAAGGATACCGGCATGACAATCCCCACTGCAATGAAGGCAATCCCGAGGAGTAGCTGGGTCCATACTACCCAGTTTCGCTTCGTTGAGACAACATCAATGTAAGGACTCCAGAGAGGCTTTATTGCCCAAGGCAGGTAAAGGAGGCTGGTCCAGAATGCAAATGAGGCAATGGAGATACCCATGGTTTTGTATATGAGCCCCGATGTGATCATTACAATGCTGTAAGGAATACCCTGGAAAAAGTAGAGGGTTGGTATCCATGCCCACGGCGAACGGTCTTTGTATTGATTCATAAAGAGGTTTCTATAACTTGCTAAATGTATATCCTTTCGAGGAGAAATATTTGATTATTTCATCAAGCCTGTTATAAAATTTATCAGTCCTGTCAGTATGTGTCCCGAGGTGGATGAGAATGATTGCTCCATTCAGCCCGTCCGGATCTGATGCTTCAAAATCCTTCAGCCTGATCAGCAGCTCTTCCGAGGATTTGTAACCCGGCATATCAGGGGTGGTATAGTCGGCATTGGTTCCTGTGCCGGGAGTGAAGTTTATCAACTTTGCTCCCATGTCCCCTGTCCATGAATCAATTGCAGAATTATACCATTCATACGGCGCAAGGAAATATTTTATTCCTGGCGTCCTCGCCTTGCTTTTCTTAAGCTCTGTGTAATTAGCCCTGAGATCTGAAACAAAATCATTCTTTGTCACCAGCAATGAATCCCTTTTATCCCATGAAGCATAAAGAAGATGCCTGTCTGAATGAGGACCAAGGAAATGACCTTCGGAGATGATACGTTTTATGACTGAAGAATATCCGGGATTCCTGAGAAAATTGCCTGTCAGGAAAAATGATCCGCCGGCTTTGTTGGCTTTCAGTGTATTAAGTATATGATCGGCTCCCTCTCCAAACTCATCAGCAGAGAAAATCAGGCAGATCACTTTTTCACTGATGTTTTTCCTGATCAATGCTCCGTTCTGGTCAGTGATTGTTCCCGGCTCCTTTAAGGCCTGTCTTAAACCTTCATTCTCAAGTGAGGAAAGGCAGAAGCTCAGGCTGGCTGTGCCGTCCATAGTAGGTTCATTTGTACTGTAATCACCTATGTCATCATGGTAAACCACTTTTCCGTTCTGGAATGGTTTATATTCATCAGGTCGTAATAATGTAACACCAATCAGGTTATTGTATATCCTGGCAAAGACTGGTCCGTCTATAAGGCCTCCTTCAGGGATCTTCTTCAGGATGGAAGTAAGGGCAGCATGAGGATACAATGGATAATCCCCTCCGGCCGGAAGACCGCTAATCATTGAGGTGCCCCATGGGTTGCACCCGAACAGCCAGTCCCTCAAAGCTGCTTCTGTCTCTTTGAAGCTTCTGTCTCCGGTGGCTTCTGAATAAAGCATATGTTGTGTGAGCGCCGCAGCAACATAATTATTTGAACACCAGATAAATGGCACTTTTACTCTGAATGGATCTTCCTTTAT
>CAZLCF010000113.1:0-9129 GCA_964557905.1 uncultured Rikenellaceae bacterium
AGGTTGGGGGATGGGTACGTTTGATCTATTTTGAAAAATCTGCTACCTCATTCGGGTACAGATTATTATCAAGCTTTCTTTTGATTTCTTTAAAGACTTTTACTGTATATTCAACATCCTCAAGGGAATGCGATGCAGTAGGGATCAGTCTTAACATCACTACATCCTTTGGAACAACAGGGTAAATAACGACTGAACAGAATACCCCGAAATTTTCCCGCAAATCATAGATAAGCTGTGTTACCTGGAAAAGTGGACATTTAAAGAGAACCGGAGTTACTGCTGATTCGGTGCGCCCGAGATCAAGCCCCGCATCTCTGAGCCCTTTCTGAAGTGCATGGACTATGATCCACAGCTTCTCTTTATATTCAGGATGAGCCTTGATAAGTTCAAGTCTCTTGATTGCCCCAAGCGTCATTGCCATGGGGAGTGATTTTGCATAGATCTGTGATCTTAAGTTAAACCGCAGGTAAGTAATAACATCTTTCGTACTTGCTACAAATCCTCCTATTCCTGCCATAGATTTTGCAAAGGTTGCAAAATATACATCTATCTGATCCTGAACGCCAAAGTGTTCTCCGGTACCAGCTCCGGTGGCTCCCATTGTTCCAAATCCATGCGCATCATCAACAAGAAACCGGAAATTATATTTCTTCTTCAGTGCAGCTATCTTGTCAAGTTTGCCAAGATCTCCAGCCATTCCGAATACACCTTCTGTAATTACCAGGATACCGCCTCCAGACTCTTCAGTCAGCTTTGATGCACGCTGAAGCTGCTTTTCACAGTTTTCAATATCATTATGTGGATATACGAATCTCTTTCCGAAGTGGAGCCGCAATCCATCCATGATACATGCATGTGATTCAGAATCATAAACTATGACATCATGCCTGTCCACCAGTGCATCAATAATGGAAACCATTCCCTGGTACCCGTAATTAAGAAGATAGGCAGATTCCTTTTTTACAAATTCAGCTGCCATTTTCTCAAATTTCTCATGATTGGTTGTCTGTCCCGACATCATTCTTGCACCCATCGGATAGGCAAGACCATACTGTGCAGCGTATTCGGCATCAGCTTTCCTTACCTCAGGATTATTTGCCAGTCCAAGGTAATTATTCAGGCTCCAGTTTAATACTTCTTTTCCCCTGAACTTCATCCTGGGAGCAATCTCTCCCTCAAGCTTAGGGAACATGAAATAGCCATCACCGGCTTCTGAATATTGCCCCAAGGCACCTCTGTTCGATTTGATTTTGTCAAAAATATCCATGATTTCTTTGTCTGTATAAAATTTCCACAAAAATAAAGATTAACGCCTGGTTTATGATACCTATTTATACCTAATTTATTGATCATTATGATTTAATTATTACCTTCTTCCCGATCTTCCCCCGTGAGGCGTGCCTGACCACAGGCTGGGAAGGCTGGGTAGGGGGTTAATTTAAAATGAGATCATAAACTATTATTCTTAATCAGAATAATTCTATAAAACTTGCGTTTTTATCAATGATATGAAATTTTTATGTAATTTTGCGCAACATTTTTTTATGAGGTTCAGATCCTATATATTATTGATACTTTTAGTGTTGGTCAGTGCCTGCGGCGAGTACGAAAAACTCCTGAAGAGCGAAGATTATGATCTTAAGAAAACAAAGGTAAGAGAATACTATGATGACGGCCAGTATGTTAAGGCAACTGAATTGCTGGCACAGCTGCTTCCGAGATACAGGGCAACGGAAGAGGCGGAAGATCTGAACTGGCTGAATGCCCAGAGCTATTACAAGATGAAAGACTATCTTTCTGCAGGGACTTATTTTAAGTCCTGCGTCGATCAGTACCCGTTTGGCAAATATGCTGAAGAAGCAACCTTTATGGGAGCCCTTTGTGATTATAATATTGCCCCGCGTGCAGAACTTGATCAGGAAAATACAAATAGCGCAATTGAAGGATTCAATGTTTTTCTGAAAAGGTATCCTTTCAGCCCAAGAATAGAGGAATGCAAAAAGTTTATGAGGGAGCTTGAAGAAAGACTGGTGGAGAAGTCATATCTGAGCGCAAAGCTCTATTACAACATGAAACAATATAAAGCAGCAATTACTGCTCTTACAAACAGTCTGAAAGAGTATTCTGATACAAAATACAGGGAAGAAATGATGTTCCTCAAACTGAATTCGCTTTTTTTATATGCCGAAAACAGCCTGGTTGCGAAGCAGAAGGAAAGGTATCAGGCTACCCTCGATGACTATTATTCTTTTATGGAGGAGTTCCCTGAGAGTAAGTATTCAAGAGACGTAAAAAGAATTTTCCAGAGAACAAGTGAGTATCTTAAAACAGGAACTGTTGAACCAATAGCAAATAACCAATAAAATAATATGGATTACAGGAAATCAAACGCCCCCGTAACAACTATTACGCGTAACATAGATAAAATAACACAAGGCACGGGTAATATTTATGAGACGGTGATCATTGTATCAAGAAGATCGAACCAGATTGCTGTAGAGATGAAGCAGGAGCTGAATAAGAAGCTTGAAGAATTTGCTTCATACAGCGATAACCTTGAGGAGGTCTTTGAGAACCGTGAGCAGATAGAGATATCAAAATTCTATGAGAGACTTCCTAAGCCGACTCTTATAGCGCTTCAGGAGCTTGAGGAAGGAAAGATTTTCCACAGGAACCCTGATAAAGCGGCAAAGCAAAAATAAAATCTGCCTGATATGCTGAATGGCAAAAAAATACTTGTTGGCGTAACCGGAGGTATTGCAGCCTACAAAACTGCTTCAATTATCCGTTTGCTTGTTAAAGAAGGCGCTGAAGTAAAAGTCGTTATGACAGATCATGCCAGGGAGTTCATAACCCCTCTTACCCTTTCAACATTGTCAAAAAATCCGGTTCTTACTGAATTCTTCAGTCCTGAAAACGGTGACTGGAACAGCCATGTTGATCTTGGTCTGTGGGCCGACCTCTTTCTGATTGCACCGGCAACCGCAAATTCAATAGGCAAAATGGCAAATGGAATTGCCGACAATCTTCTTCTGACATCCTATTTGTCAGCACGTTGTCCCGTGTTCATTGCTCCCTCTATGGATATGGATATGCTTAACCATCCGGCAACAATTATTAATATCGAAACCCTTAAAGCATTCGGGAATACGATTCTGGAACCGGCAACCGGAAACCTTGCAAGCGGTCTGACAGGAAAGGGAAGAATGGCAGAGCCGGAAGAGATTGTAAAGGAGATAATGGACTTCTTTGCGAAAAAAAAAACGGTAAGCCTCTGAGAGGGAAGCATATCCTTATAAATGCAGGTCCTACCCGTGAATCTATTGATCCTGTTCGTTTCATAAGCAATTATTCTTCAGGCAAAATGGGAATTGCCCTTGCTGAAGCGGCTTCAGAATATGGAGCTGATGTTGAACTCATCCTTGGTCCGGTAAATATCCTTCCCGGGAACAATACTATCAGAATAACAAGGGTCTTAACGGCTGAATCAATGGCGACCGAATGCATATCAAGATTCCCTGATTGCGATGCTGCAATATTATCTGCTGCTGTTGCTGATTATACTCCTGTCAGATCCGAAAAAGAAAAAATCAAAAAAAGTGATAAAGCCCTGATCTTAAGGCTCAAACCGACAACTGACATTGCAGAGGCTCTCGGGAAAATGAAAAGGCCATCACAGGTACTGGCAGGCTTTGCACTTGAAACTGACAACGGTATCAGTAATGCAAAGGATAAACTGAAACGTAAAAACCTTGATATCATTGTATTAAATTCATTAAGAGACAAAGGGGCCGGCTTTGAGCATGATACAAACAAGATCACGATTATTGACAAGTACAATAATATTGATAAATTTGAGTTGAAATCAAAAGAAGAAGCTGCCAGGGATATTCTTGACAAGATTGTATCAATGTTCAAATAAAGGATGACAATGTCCCGTTTTCCGAAATATTTGCTGACTTTAATTCTGATCCTTGTTCCTGAATTTGTATTATCCCAGGAGCTTAACTGCAATGTGCAGGTATCTGCCCAGAAGATACAGGGCTCCAACCGGACGATGTTTGAGAACATGCAGCGCGATATCTATGAATTCATGAACAACACCGTCTGGACCAATCATGTATTCAGCTATTCGGAAAGGATAGATTGCAATATCCTTATTAACATTAACAACCAGTTATCAGCTGACGAATTCAGCGGAACAATACAGGTCCAGCTAAGGCGGCCGGTTTTTAATACAACATATAATTCCACGATTCTGAATTTCATTGACAATAACTTCAGATTCAGATATGTGGAATTTCAGCCACTCGAATTTGATCCCACAACGCACAGATCAAATCTTGTTTCTGTCCTTGCGTACTATGCATATGTTATACTGGGTTTTGATTATGATTCCTTTTCTCCCGAGGGAGGCACTGAGTTTTTCCAGATGGCTGAGAAAATTGTGGTAAATGCCCAGAATGCTCCGGAAACAGGGTGGAAACCTTACGATGGTTCGCGTAACCGAAATCGGTACTGGCTCGTAAAAAATGTTCTTGATAAGGAATATGAGGAGGTGAGGCAATTTGTTTATGAATATTACATCAACGGGCTCGATAAAATGGAATCGAAGATAGCTGAAGCAAGGGTCAGCATGGTTGAGAGCCTGAGGCTCATGCAGGAAGTCTACAGAAAAAAGCCTGATCCGTTCATGTACCTCATTCAGGTGGTAATGGAAGCAAAATCAGACGAGGTGATAAATATTTTTTCTGAGGCATTTCCTGAGGAGAAAAGCAGGGTTGTGCAGATCCTTACCGAGATCGATCCTGCCAATAAGTCAAAATATGAGAAGATCACTGCATCTAATTAACCATAGTTCCCGGACATGCTCATTAAACTGTACGTTCAAAACTATGCACTTATCAAGGATCTGGACGTTGAATTTGAAGACGGACTGACTATCATTACCGGTGAAACAGGAGCCGGAAAAACAATCCTTCTTGGTGCTTTGTCATTGATCCTGGGGAATAGGGCCGATACATCTGTGCTTCTGGAAAAGAATGAAAAATGTGTCGTGGAAGGGACTTTCAGGATCGATGACTATGACCTTACTGAATTTTTCTTTTCCAATGAGCTTGACTATGAGCCTGTCACAATATTAAGAAGGGAAATAAACCCTGCTGGCAAATCACGGGCATTTATTAATGACACTCCTGTCACAGTAAATCTGCTTAAGGAACTTGGTGACCGTCTTATAGATATCCATTCACAGCACCAGACGCTTATGCTGAACGATAATTCATTCCAGCTGAACGTTATTGATTCTTTTGCAGGGACAATTAAACTCAAGAATGAGTACAGGACAGCATATTATAAATACCGTAATCTTAAAAAGGAATATAATGATGTAAAGGATAAGGCTGACAGGAACAAAGCCGACCTTGAATATTACCAGTTCCAGGTGAATCAGCTTGAAGATGCAAAACTTATTGAGGGAGAGCAGGAAGAACTTGAGAAAGAACAGGAGCTTCTGAGCCATGCTGAGGAGATAAAACTTACCCTTGGCAGTGCATCAGATCTGTTTTCATCGGATGGAAATTCAATACTCGCCTCGCTGAGGGAAGCTAAAATCAACCTGGCAAAAATAAAATCATTCCTGCCTCAGGGAGAGGAGATCCTTAACCGGACAGAATCTTCTTATGTAGAACTGAATGATATTGCGGATGAACTCGAGAAGCTTGCTGCATCAATTGAGGCTGATCCGGGCCGTCTTGCTCATGTCAATGACCGGCTTGATACCATCTATGCCCTAATCCAGAAACACCGGGTAGGTTCACTTAATGAACTTATTATCAAGAGAGAAGAAATTAAGAAGCTGATAAGATCCATTATCACGAGCGACGACAGGATGGTTGAACTTGAATCAATTCTCAAAAAGGAAACTGATAATCTTAAAAGACTCTCAGGTGAGATTTCAGAAAGGAGAAAAGCCATTTTACACGACGTTGAGAAGAAGATCACCGATCTGCTGAAGCAGCTGGGAATGCCCAATGCACGATTCAGGATATCACTCACCAGTCTTCCGGATTTTACTATGGCAGGAACTGATCATGCCGATTTCCTTTTTTCAGCAAATAAGCAGGTGGAACCAGAAAACCTTGCAAAGATCGCCTCCGGCGGTGAATTGTCAAGGGTCATGCTCAGCCTTAAGTCGTTGCTGACAAAGAATATCAACCTGCCGACAATAATCTTTGATGAGATTGATGCAGGAGTTTCAGGAGAGGTCGCTGACAAGGTAGGACAGATCCTCGCAGGCATGGGAAAATACATGCAGGTGGTGAACATCACACATCTTCCGCAGGTTGCCTCAAGAGGGACAAAACACTATCATGTCTATAAAGATGATACGGGCGATGCAACAATAACAAGGGTTAAATTGTTATCTCCGGACGAGCGGATCCTTGAAGTTGCGAGGTTATTAAGCGGCAGTGAGATAACTGAAACTGCGATTAAGAATGCTAAAGAACTGATAAAAGCTGCGCGTAACTAAAAATAAATATAGTCTTGAATGGAAGGAGCACTTCTAAAAAACAAGAAAGGAATCATCTTCGGTGCGTTGAATGAGAAATCCATTGCCTGGCAGGTAGCTCTTAAAGCCTGGCAGCATGGTGCTCAGCTTGTCCTGACCAATTCACCTGTTGCGGTCAGGATGGGAAATATCAATGACCTTGCCGCAATGACCGGCAGTAAAGTGATTACTGCTGATGCCACAAAGATGGAAGATATTGATAACCTGCTCACTGAAAGCATGAAGTTCTTCGGGGGGCAGTTCGATTTCATCCTTCATTCCATAGGCATGTCGCCAAATGTCAGAAAGGATATTCCTTATGAGCAAACAAGCTATGAGAACATGCTGAAGACATTTGACATATCTGCACTGAGCTTTCACAGGATACTGCAAACTGCCTATAAGCTTGACGCTATCAGGGAATGGGGTTCTGTCGTTGCGCTTTCCTATGTTGCTGCACAGAGAACCCTTTCAGGCTATAACGACATGGGAGATGCAAAGGCCCTGCTTGAATCTATTGCCAGGAGCTTCGGTTATATCTATGGACGTGACCGTAAGGTAAGGATCAATACAATCTCTCAATCACCTACACCAACCACTGCAGGAACCAGCATTCACGGTTTTGATTCTCTTGTGGATTTCTCGGAGAGAATGTCTCCCCTTGGAAATGCAACAGCTGAAGAGTGTGCCGATTATTGCGTTGCACTGTTTTCAGACCTTACAAGAAAAGTAACGATGCAGAACCTTTATCATGATGGCGGATTCTCCAGCATGGGAATGAGCCTTAAGGCTATTGAACAGTACAAAAAGAGCTTTGAGGAGTGTGATGAAAAGAAAGGGTAAATAAGTATAAATACCTATTTTTCAGGCGATTCATCTTTCAGGTGAGTCACTTTTTTTATATTTGGTTATACCAAAAATAACCGCCATGCTGAATCTGATCATTCTAATCCTGTTCTATATCACCTTTCCGGTGTTTCTGATCTGGCTGACAAAAAAGCATACCTTTTTTAAAAAACTCGGAGCGGTAGTTCTCGCATATGCTTTTGGTATAATCATTGCCAACATTGGCGTTATGCCAAAATTAAGCGAAGCATTCCTTAAAGAAACAGTGGCAAAGGACAGACCGTATATACCCAAGGCAGAAGCTGCTGAGTCGTATGCTGCTGGTACTATAACATAAAAAGATCTTAGAATGAACCGTGTAGCTTCAATTCAAGATAGTGTTCAGACTGCATTAATTCCGCTTGCTTTGCCATTGATTCTTTTCTCCCTCAGTGTAAGAAGATGGCTGAAGTTTTCAGGTAAAGGATTTCTTTCAATGATCCTTGCCCTGATATCTGTAAGTGTTATTGTGGCAACCGGATACCTGATATTCGGGGAGAAAATTCCCGAGGGAAACAAAGTAGCGGGCATGCTGATAGGAACTTATACCGGAGGTTCCATCAATATGGCTGCGTTAGCAATAGCTCTTAAAGTACAGCCATATACTTTTATCATGACAAATACTTATGATATGATCATTGGGGGGCTGACAATACTGTTCTTTATCACGGCGGGACCAGCTGTTTTCAGATTTTTTCTCCCGCCTTTTAAAAAGCATGCAGACCAGAGCGGTGAAAACTTGGATTTCGATGCACTGGGGAAGAAGATGAATGAAGATTTTGATGATTATTCAGGAATTTTTAAGAAAGAAATACTTCTGCCGCTTCTTGGAGCCCTCGGACTTGCAGTACTTATTTTTGCAGCAGGATTTGGTGTAAATCTGCTTTTATCGAAAGTATCACCGACGATCTCAGTTATATTGACAGTAACCACTCTTGGTGTAGCCGCATCATTCATCCCAAAGGTGAGGCAAATTAAAAAGACTTACCAGCTGGGTATGTATTTTGTTACTGCCTTTTCTCTGGTAATTGCTTCCAGATGCGATCTGAGCGTGTTCTTTCAGATAAAATATTTAAACATTCTTTACTTCGTCACCTACGCATATTTCGGATCACTTTTCCTGCATGTGTTCCTTTCCTGGGTATTCAGGGTAGATGCCGATGATTTTCTCATCACTACCACAGGATTTGTATATTCTCCCCCGTTCGTGCCAATGGTAGCTGCAGCCCTGAAGAACAAGGATGTCATATTGACTGGATTAGCCACGGGTATTATCGGCTGGATTATTGGCAACTATATTGGTGTTGCCTTTAGTATGTGGCTGGGTAATATCTAAAACAGATAATTCAGTCCCATCGAAAATCCTATATTGCCGTCCTGTTCATTTAAAGCTTTGCCTATGTCAATTGCTATGACAAAGTTCTTATTTATAACCGGCAAAATGCTTATTCCAACGCATTGATGCAGTTTCTCCTCGCCCGGTTTGAAGAAATTTGAGAAATTCTCAGGTTCAGTCAAATTGTTATAGGGTTCAGGTAAATTGGTAAAAGTATCGCTAAGATTATCAGGAAGATCAATGCCTTTTGTAACCATACCGGCATCATAAAACAGGTTAAGCCCAATGTAAATATCCAGATTGAAAAGTGTAAAATAAACCGGTTTCCAGCGAAGCTCAAAGTTTCCGAGAATAT
>CAZLCF010000114.1:0-9092 GCA_964557905.1 uncultured Rikenellaceae bacterium
GTTATCCTTCGAGGACCACCCAGGTCAATGGTATTTATTGTTTTGAGGCTTTCGGTACTGATAACAGAGATCCTGTCTTCAAGGTGTTCGGCAACATACAGCCATTTCCCGTCGGACGAAAGAATAAGCCCTTTTGGATTTGCCCCGGTCGGGATTCGTTTGATAACGTACCGGCTGCTGATTCCCAGATGGTTGGAATAGTAATTAAGCTGCTCAGTGGTTGATTCAGCGATCAGTGCCCGGACAGAATCAATATTAACTACCGATATAAGATCCACACCGGCATGAGAAATAAAGGCTTTTTTCCCGTCAGGAGTGATGGCAATATCAAACGGATCTGCGAAATATGCATTCGGTTCATCCAGTAACAGCTGTATTATCCTTCCATCCGGTTTTTGTTCAATAATTCCAAAGCCGTTGGTCATCATAAAACCACCTTCGACCTGGATGGAAGGAACAAAGTTCTTTGGCCTTATCAATGGTATAAATGCCAGCTCACCTTCTGGAGTAAAGGCAACATTCTCCATCATATAAGCCGATTCAATATCCTTACGCTCAATTATTCTCTGATTCTTGTCATTTACCACTGACAATTCACAGATTACCGGATCTCCGTAGTGTGCAAAAAGTGCGCGTCTGCTTGTTATATACAGGATGTTCCCGTCCGGAGACTTTTGTATTCCTGTTGGATTGTTACCGGTTGCCAGCCTTTTCCGTTCCTTCCCGGAAACGAGATCAATAACAGATAAATCGGAAGAAAATGAATTGACAACGTACAGGAACTTTTCATCTGAACTCAGGGCAAGTCCTGCGGGGCCATTGCCTGTTTTAAGTGTATTTATTACACTCATTTTAGACAGATCAATAACTGAAACATTATCAGACCATTGGTTACTTACATATGCTTTGCTTTCATCATTATTCAGAACAATGCTGTACGGGCGATTACCAACCGGAATTCTCTCCGAAACCTTTCTTTTTTCAGTGTCTGCGATAAGCAAGTCATTGCCTTCCTCAGCGACAATATATAGTCTTCTTCCGTCTTTTGATATTGCCAGATTAAATGGAGAATAATAATCTGCATTTACCAGTTTTGAAATAAGTCCATCCTTCTGGTTATACAAATGACATGACATGCAATTCAGGGGATGATCCTGAGTGGCAGTTATATAATTGACATGTGCCTTTGACCACCGGTGGAAGGGAGGATACAGAAAAAGTCCAAGCAGAACAAGAACTGCAACAAGAGTTAATATCACGAAATACTTTTTCATATTCATTCAAGTTCTACAACTTTTTCCCTGACCTTTGAAACATGCACCGGTATGATCACGGGAAGCTTTTTTACTGCATATGACACTTTATTTTCAGGCACAAGTTCAGGATCTTCATGGCAGCCAACACATCCGCGCCGCTCATTGGACCGTAACCATAACCAAGAACTCGGACCATTCAGAACACGGCCATTCTCATCAAGTGTCCGGATCTGAAACGGAGTATCAGCCATTATTTTTAAATAAAATGAACCATCTTCCTCAACTTCAACCACTCCATAAGTTGAGTCTGTTCCAAGTACTTCAATCTTGCCTGCTTTCGGAACGTTACCTGTCAAAGGCATGTTGAACACATTTATATCCTGGCAGAGGAGCAATCCGGTTTTCACTCCCATGTCTACTTCACTTGGCAGTTTTTTAGGTCTTTCATATTTCACGGCAGCAACAGCATCCAGCACATTAAATTCCGGATTGTCATAAACAGCCTTACCAGGAGCCTTCTTCTCCGTATCAAACTCATAAAGTGCATAATGGTCTGACCCTGGTTTGCGGTATGATACCAGCAGCCTGCCTGACTGAAGAGGCAAAACGGAATTAAAATCACCACTTAGATCAGAAGTCAGATTGATCCGGGTATGCAAAGGCCGGTTATAGGTAATAGAGATCACATCACCTTCCGAAGGATTGCTTGTCTCCATTTCAACGAACAATATTTTACCATCAGCTGTTTCACGCCCGCGGCTGATTAATGTGCTCCCCTCCGCACCTTTATAGAACATATCTGCTTTTGTGCCATCAGGACGTAAAACCATCATCATGGGATCATCCCGGTTTGGCAATAATTGCCTGCTGATCATAAGTAAACGGCCATCTTTTAAAACTGAAGTGGCAAATCCGGCATAAGGCCCAAAAGTAATTTGCTGCAAGGCAGAACCATCAAGGTTGCATGTATACAGGCAGTATGTTGTTTTAACAGTATCATTTACGGTCATCCTGGTAAATACCATACGGTCACCGGGCAGATATGCCGGATCAATGCAGTTATCCTTAAGGGATGTTATCTTCCTGGTATCCAGATTGTCCAGTTCCATCTCCCATATTTGCCACGTATCAACTTCCTTCTGCTGGGCTGCAAAAAGCATTTTTTCACCATCATATGAGATTTCGGGATAGCATGCGGAATAAAAGTCATCAGTGAGAACTTTCAGTGATCCGGATTTGTCAGGATCCATTGCTGTGATACGTGCTCCGGGCACAAAACGCCAGGAGTCACCAGTGACGAAATTCATATTCTGAATATTCCCGGGGACTTCTGTAATTATCAGCATACCATCCAATGATTTGTTTTTGCAGGATATTGATAACATGCATAACAATCCTGCAGTCAGTATTTTGAATAGTATGATTGTCCTTTTGATATTCACGAAATTGTTCTTTACGGCTCTTTTATTTCAATAATCTGATTGGCTTTGATATTCTCCAGAACCTGCACTTTACCTGATGGCCAGTTTATTTCAATCCTGTCGACCATTTCGTTCTTAGCCAGGCCAAAGTGTATCCTGGGATCATTCTGAGACAGGTACCCCGTGGTGGTCTTCTTCTGAGCGATCTGTTCCCTCCCTCCCGAACTTATTTTAATTCTTGCTCCTATGCCGTCCCTGTTGCTTGAAGTACCTGTTAAATTAAGGATCAGCCAGTTATTCTGATTTCCCTTATTGTTTCTTAAAAAACGGCAATGATCATTAAGATTCACAATAAGCACATCCATGTCGCCATCGTTGTCATAATCTCCGATGCATGCTCCGCGTCCTACATACTCCTTGCTGAAATATTCTCCCCTCTGAAGCGATACATCAACGAATTTTTCACCCCCCACGTTCTCCAGAAGCTGGTCCTCATGTCCGTACAGATGTTTCAATGCGCCATTAGTCTTATAAATATCAACATCACCGTCGTTGTCATAATCGACAAAGGAAGATGACCATCCGACAAACTGTGCACATGCAGTAGCTAAACCTGACGGATAAGATATGTCACTGTAAACGCCATTGCCATCGTTCTTGTACAAGGAACAATACGTATCATCAGAAACAAACATATCAAGAAGGCCATCGTTATTGAAGTCAGCAAAATCAACCGACATGCTGACTGTCGCTTCTCCTGCCTGGCTGAAGGCGGTCCCTGTCATGGTGCCCCTGTCTGTAAATCTTTTACCTCCGTCATTGTGAAATAAATAATTCAATGTATGATCATTGGCTACATATATATCCATAAATCCATCCATATCATAATCAGCTGCACCCACGCCCATTGCTCTGCCATCCAGATCAGTAATTCCCATGCTTTCGGTCACATCTTCAAAAGTCCCGTCGCCTTTGTTGTGGTATAGAACATCCTTCTGGCTGTCATAAGCCATCGGACCCGGGAAGCCATCGGGAGCGTAATAATATTTATACTCAGGATCAAAATTCAGGTAATTTCCAACATAAAGATCAAGGAAACCATCATTGTCATAATCGAGCCAGACGGCTCCCACGCTGAATTCCTGACCCCCACCCACACCGGAGCGTTTTGTGACATCAGTAAAAGATCCGTTGCCGTTATTCTTTAACAGCACATTTGGTCCATAGTTGCTGATATATAAATCGGGGTAACCATCATTATTGAAATCACCAACAGTGACACCCATACTGTACCATGGGCCCCCTACACCTGCTTTTTTGGTGACATCTTCAAAAGTGCCGTCCTGACGGTTCCGGTACAGGTGATTTCCCGGCATTTGATCCGGTTTACTGCCCTCGCTGAGACCCTCGAGCCAGGTGCCGCTGGTGATATACAGGTCAACATACCCGTCCTGGTCATAGTCAAGAAATGCAGCTCCTCCGGCACTTGATTCGACTATATTGTCAAGGTTATTGTCACCTATGGAGTGGATAAAATCCAATCCTATATTCTGTCCGATTTCCTGGTAGTAATCATCGTTAGGAGACGGAATTTTTATGTCAGATTGTTTCCGGGCCGCTGAAGAAGTTTTGTTGTCAGACTTACAGCCGGATATTATCAACAGGAAAATGAACAGGTAGAAAGCATACCTGTATTTGCTGGCGTTGCTGAAACAATTCTTTGCTTTACACATTGTATGAGTTGTCTGTTAATTTATAAACCTGTGTTCATCAATATTACTTAAGCACATGAATGATATGTAGGACACGCGCATCTGATTAAAATGTGCAAATGTATTGTTTTTCATAATGGGGAAGTCAGTAGAAAGTTCAATTATGCATTATTCATACATTTCATCTCGTGTGATTTCTCAAATCACTCAAATCAATTTTCAGGTCATCCTTCCGGAGTTCAGGCTAGAACCACCTGAAGGTACTCCGGAGACTCACCTGAGTAATATAAAAAAAATTGACTATGCAAACTAACCAGTGCAATGATAAATCCTTGCTATTAAACATAAATTAAAAGGAGATTAAAAAACGATTAAATTTTTGGGGTGTTGAACAAGAAGAAAAATTAGCTATAAATAGATTTCATTAAGCGAGGCAACAACCAGGGAGATTCCTCGATTCGCTCGAAATGACAGTTCAACGTGTGTGATAATGGACGAGGGAGATTCCTCGCTTCGCTCGGAATGACAAGCGAATTAGGGGGCGTGTGAGAGGAACGGCGATTCGCTGGGGCGAATCGCCGTTCCTCCTTCCCCTCCAAAAAAACGCTGTCATTCCGAATGGAGCGAAGCGAAATGAGGAATCTCCAAAATAATATTCAATACCGAACGGGGCTTTATTCAGCCCCTTCAGAGCTGGATTATGTAGTGTGATTGCTTCACCCCCGGTTGACACCGGGGGTTATTCATATTTGGCTCTTTCAGAGCCGATTGCAGCAATTCATGATTCACCTTTACACCCGGATTGAGATAATATAGATTTTATTTAAGCAGTATTTTAATCTTAGCCACGAATGTGGCGTTATGTGAATAACCCCTGGCGGCAGCCAGGGGTTGAACACTATACTATTATCTCAAGCCCTGAAGGGGCTTAATAAATATCCCGCTCCTTCAGAGCTGGATTATGTAGTGTGATTGCTTCACCCCCGGTTGACACCGGGGGTTATTCATATTTGGCTCTTTCAGAGCCGATTGCAGCAATTCATGATTCACCTTTACACCCGGATTGAGATAATATAGATTTTATTTAAGCAGTATTTTAATCTTAGCCACGAATGTGGCGTTATGTGAATAACCCCTGGCGGCAGCCAGGGGTTGAACACTATACTATTATCTCAAGCCCTGAAGGGGCTTAATAAATATCCCGCTCCTTCAGAGCTGGATTATGTAGTGTGATTGCTTTTAACCTGCACATCTGAATTACGTGCTTTTGTGACAGCCTAATTATGACGCTGAGGGCAGTTTTATAGTGACACTTGTTCCCTTACCGATTTTGGATGAAATTTTTATTTCCCCATTATGGTTTTTAATTATTTGATTTACAAGTGGAAGTCCAATACCGCTGCCTGACACAGAATGAGCATTTGTGCCCCGGTAAAAAGGTTCAAAGACCTTCCGGATATCCTCATCCGGAATGCCAATACCCTTGTCTTCAAAGACTACCTCAATCCACTTTTCAGCATACTGTATCTTTACGTTAACCGTATTATCAGGCGAGTATTTGCATGCATTATCAATGATATTTGAAACGGCGACTTTTATCAGATACTCATCTCCTGTTACAATCAACTGGTCAGAATCGGTCAGTGAGTTATCCACAGAAATGTTGATCCGATACTTTTTATTAAACTTTTTCATCTCATCCCGGGCCTGCCAGAGAATTTCATCAAGCCTGATCTTTTTGTAAAAATTCACCGGACCCTCGGCACTCGTGCGTGCTATCAGCAATAACCTGTTTGAGAGGTCAATCAGGGATCTGATATCATCAAGTACTGAAGCCAGTTCAGACTTGTATTCTTCAGTCGATCGATCCTTCATCATCAGAACCTCAAGCTGGCCATTTATTGAGGTAAGCGGCGTTCTCAGCTCATGTGATGCGTTCGCGATGAAATCTTTCTGCATTGAAAATGATTTCTCAAGACGTTCAAGCATCCTGTTAAATGTTTTGGCGAGCTTGCTGATCTCATCAGTTCCGTTGCCCTCGGGAACCCTTAAATTCAGGCTGGTTATCGAAATATCCCCGACCTCTTTCACCATATCAGATATAGGCTTAAGTGCCCGTCCCGAATAGAACCATCCGGCAATAAAAAACAGGACAAGGCTGACAAGGAAAACAACTATCATTATCAGCCTTAATTTATTAAGATGTGAAAACCCCTCTGTATCGGTCGCCGCAGCAATTATCACAAACCTGTTATATTTCGTGACATATAGTACTCCCAGTACTTCATATGAACCCTGTCTGTACCTTACTCTTTCACTTAATCTTATGCGTTCAAGAACATCATTCCTTATTTCTATTTCCCCGTTCTCATCTGATGTGTATATTATTTCATTTTTAAAATCGAGAACTGTTATCTTTTCGTTTTGCATCCTGACGGGATTGTCCCTTTCAATCCTTCTTACCCTGTCAGCATCATAACCGTATGTGTCCAGGAGTAATTTAGCGATGCTCCAGGATTTGTTTGTGAGGCGGTTATAAAAATTTTCTTTACGGAAAGTGGCTGAAGAATAATAAATTGCAACAAAAGCAATTATCATTATTACTCCTCCCAGGAGCAGGAACTGTAACGTTAATCTTGTCCGTATCTGCATGTTTTTTATTTCGGATTTCGGATTTCGGATTTCGGATTGTTTTGTTTTGCGGTCTTACCAGATGCTGTAAAAATAGCTGTAAGTTCGTTTGCTTCTTTAATGACTTTTTCCAGCTTTTCTTTATTCAAAAGATTAGCCTCTAAGATCATTTCCAGCCAGAACAGGGTTTCATCACATTCTTCTTCAACAACTGTTATTTTGGAAATGAAATCTGAATTACTTCTTGCCCTGCAAGCTGAACGATAATTTGCTGCAACCGAGGTCCCAGATCTGATTAACTGGTTACCGATAGCATTTCCGGCTTTAGTATGGGGAAGATCCTCAACTACCTTGATAATCATCAAAGCAAACTGTTTTGTTCGATATTTTAACTCTTCCTTTGTCATTTTCTGTTTCTTCTTAATCCGCAATCCGCCTTCCGCAATCCGCCTTCCATCTCACTCTCCAAAGCTATATCCAAAGCCGATCCTGGTATGGATCAGCTTCTTATCATATCCCTTGTCAATTTTCTTTCTTAAAAAATTGACATAAACATCGACAATATTTGTGCCGAAATCAAAATTTACATCCCATACTTTTTCGGCAATATCGTTCCTTGATAGTACCCGTCCACTGTTCCTCATGAAGTATTCAAGCAAGGAAAATTCCTTGGCAGTCAGATCAATAGGTGAGCTTCCTCTTCTGACAGCTTTCTTGTCAAGGTCAAGTTCCAGATCGCCAACGACAAGTCTGTTTACTGTTTCAAGAGGTTGATTGATTTTCTTAAGGAGAACCTTAACCCTGGCAAGCAGCTCCCTGAATTCAAACGGCTTAACAAGGTAATCATCCGCACCGGCATCAAAGCCGGCAACCTTATCATCAGTTGTACCCAGTGCGGTAAGAATCAGTACCGGTACATTCGGATTTATTTTTTTAAGTTTCTTACATAAATCAAGACCGCTGATCCCAGGGATTATTATGTCAAGTATGATCAGATTATATTTGTATTGCAGGGCAAGTTTTTCCGCAGATAATCCATCATATGCAGTTTCTGCTTCAAAATGGTTTTCTTCAAGTCCCTTTTTTATGAATGATGCCACCTTTGGTTCATCTTCAACGATAAGTATCCTCATGGTAAATATGCAATGGAGTTCCAAAAGTAATAAACATACTTTCAGGATGCAAATGAATTCAGGATCTCTGTAAAACTTATAAATACATTTAAAATAATGAATGATTGTAATCCAAAAATACGGGTATCAACGATTTTTCTGATTAATCCGCTATATATTAAAATGTTAAAAACGGCCGGGATTGCTGAAGAAATGAATTTAACTAGCTGTATAAAATACTTATATGCAATATCTTGTAAGAAATGGTCAGCGACTTTATCGGATTTATTATTAAGAATATTGCATTTCTCTTGCTTATAAGAATTAATTATTTATTATCTTTGATAGATTTTAGCGGAAGCTTGCTAAAATAATATAATAGAACCTAACTAACCTTAAAAAAATTGACTATGCAAATTTCTACCAATGCACGGCGCTTTGCGCTGTTTGTATTCAGCATGGTACTTTCCGTGGGCATTTTATATGGCCAGGAAAGGACCATCACCGGGAGAGTTACTGCTGAAGAAGGACCTCTGCCGGGCGTAAACGTTACAATCCAGGGAACTACGATCGGAGCGATCACTGACGTGAATGGCGCCTACACACTCACAGTGCCGGGTCCAACCTCAGTGGTTGTCTTTTCATCTATCGGTTATGTAACCCAGCCGGTTACGGTTGGTTCACAGTCCGTAATTGATGTGGTCCTTGTATCGGATGTACTGGCTCTTCAGGAAGTTGTGGTTACGGGTTATACCACCCAGCGAAAGAGGGACCTGACCGGTGCAGTAGGTGTTGTCGAAACAGAAGCACTCACTGCCATACCGACAGGAAACCTTACAAGCCAGCTGCAGGGACGTACCTCAGGCGTGACTGTAATCGGGAACGGGATGCCGGGATCAACTGCAAGAGTAAGGATCAGGGGATTCGCATCATTTGAGAACAATAGCCCGCTTTACATCG
>CAZLCF010000115.1:0-9074 GCA_964557905.1 uncultured Rikenellaceae bacterium
TGCTTTACCTGCCATCCCGATGCTCATGAGGACGGTTTGATTTATAATATGGCATCAAAGGATATGGGACGTAATCTGACAAATACTCAATCATTGCGCGATATTAGTGAGACGGCTCCCTTTAAATGGAACGGTAAGAACCAGACTGTCTATAAACAGGACGGCATGCGTTTCTCAACTGTTCTTACAAGGACTGAACCTTTTGATTATAAAGAACTTGATGCTCTTGTAGCCTATATCATAACAGGTGTTCCTTATCCTCCAAATCTGTCTTATAATCCGACGGGAGAATTAAATGATATGCAATTGCGTGGTAAAGCGTTATTTGAGCGCACTCACAATAAATTTGGTAAGGAAATTCCTGTCGGAAACCGGTGCATAACCTGCCATCCGCCTCCCTATTACACAAATCTTAAAATGGCAGATGTCGGAACTCTGCTTGCAAGCGATGATTCCATGTTATTTGATACTCCGCATTTAAATAATATTTATGCTTCACCACCCTATCTTCACCATGGGGGTGCTGCCACCCTTGAAGAGATATGGACAAAATTTAATCCGAAAGATAAACATGGTGTTGCAAATGATATGACAAAAATCCAGCTTAATGAACTGGTAGAATATTTAAAATCTTTAAGCGCACCAGAATATACCAGGACAGACAGTGAAAACCTTTCTGCAAGAATGACAGCACATTAAATCTCTGAATCATGAAGAAATTTTTAAAGAAAAAATTAATAGGATACACTTTAATAATTATCGTTATCGCCGGGCTGGCATACCTGGGAATTACATGGAATAAAAGATCTGCTCCTGCTCAGAATATTCCCGTAGCAGATAATGCTCTGTCAGATTTTTCAACCCTGGAATCCATGGAAGAGGCGCGCAATAAAGAATCAGGTATTAAAAAATTTGCCGAAGGAATGCCTGTATTTGGCAATTGGAAAACTTTCACCGAAAAAGATGGCTTGCCTTCCGATAAGGCCTATACTGTCCGTATCAATGGCGACCAGGTTCTGGTTGGAACACATGACGGATTAGCAGTTTATGAAAATGGGAAGTGGAGCACCTATACAACAAAAGATGGACTGGCACACAATGGAGTTGTTTCAATCGATGTGAGTGTGGTTACAGGCGACGTGTGGATTGGAACGTTCGGCGGATTGAGCCGCTGGTCAGGTGGCAAATTTGAAACATTCAATCAATTTAACAGCGGCTTGCCAAACGACCTGGTATACAATGTATTTTGCTACGGTAAAGATGTCTGGGTGGCGACAGGAGGCGGTGCCGGCCATTATGACACCCGCACAAAAGAGTGGGAAATATTCACTGAAATGAACGCACCCATGCATGAACCCTGGACATATGCCCTTTCAGCTGCGGAAGGAAAGGTTTGGATCGCTGCCTGGGGAGGCGGAGTGATTGAATACAATACTTTAACAAAGCAATTCAGGGATTATGTCGATCCTGATGGTTTTATGGAAATTGACCTTCAGCCGGATGATGGTATCATTCACGATATTACTACTGCGACATCCTATGCCGACAGTATTTTGTGGGTATCAACTTATTTTGGAATGAGCCGCTATGATGGCAAAAACTGGAAAGGTTATTTTAATCACGACAGCGGACTGGCCAGTAATTTCATAAACTTTCTCAGGGCTGAGGGTCCGGTTGTATTTGTATGCTGTGATAACGGATTGAGCAGTTTTAACGGTGAAACATGGGTTACATATTTGAAACATGACAACAGTACGGCCGGGATGGCAATCGTAAAAAACGGTAATACCCTGGTAAAGGAAATACCCTTGTCTCCTTCTATTGCGCATAATTTTACAATTGGTGTTGATTCTGAGGATGATGTTCTTTGGGTAGCGACGTCAAAGGGGGTTTGCCGCGGCGAATTAATCAAGTGAATTAATGCTTATCCTGTTGAAAAATAAAAGCCGGGAATATGAAACTATATCTTAAGATCTTTGTGAATCTTGTTCTGATTTCAATTCTGCCGCTTGTGAAGGCAAACGGTCAGGAAAAGAAAGTAAACTACGGCAATATACCTGATGAACTTGTTGCTTATGATAAATATCAGAAAGCCTATAAGTATCATTTTCTTGAACCCGTACTATTTTATGGTGCCGGAAGGGAGAAGCTGCCTCCCACCGGTCTGAAAGAGGTGAGGATCGGGTTCCTGGGACCCCTGGAGGGTTCAATTATTTCATCCCTGGGTAAGCAGATGCTGCAGGGATCAATGCTTGCCATTGAGGAGGCCAATAAAAAAGGCGGTTATCGGGGCATTCCTTATAAGCTGATGGTCCACAATGATGTTGGTCTCTGGGGTGCGGCCGCAAATGAAGTGGTCAAAATGGATGATGAGAAAGTCTGGGCTTTTCTGGGTTCCATTGATGATGTAGTTTCACACGTGGCAATAAGGGCTACTTTAAAACTGGAGATTGTCAATGTTAACACCGGTGATCCGGATCCTACTTTTACAGAGACTGCCATACCATGGGTTATACGCAACATCCCTGATGACAGGCAAAGCTGCTATGCCCTGGTTAACCAGATATTTAAGAAAAGCGGACACTCCAGGGTGGCAGTGATAAGAAACAATAACCGCTATGGCAGGGTTGGAACCCTGCATTTCAATCGTTCATCTACCCGGATAGGCTATCCTATTATTATCGAAGAACGTTTCAATGATGGTGAGACAGATTTTAAAACACAGATTGAACGCATAAAGAAGACTTCGCCTGACGCTATACTTATCTGGGGAAATGCCGGGGAATCGGCGCTGATTCTGAATCAGATACGTGAAATGGGGATGAAACAGCCTGTTTTTGCTTCCGACAGGATAGTTAATCCCGAGTTTCTGAATACTGCTGGTAACAATGCCGAAGGCGTTGTAACCACATGTCAGTATAATCCCGATGCGGACAATCCGAAACTGAAAGCATTTAAAGCAAATTATTCCAAAAGATTCGGCCTGGAGCCGGATGTATTTGCAGCGCATGCCTACGACGGTATGAACATGATAATTGAAGCAATTCAAAAAGCCGGACTGAATCGTGTATTGATACGTGATGTGCTTTTAGATCTGAAAACTTTCCAGGGATACCGGGGTGTTACCGGACCTGTCATTTTTGATGCTACCTGGAATAATATCAGGCCTATTTTCATGGCAGAAGTCAGTAATGGTAAATTTAAATTTTCCCCTGCTCCTCCTTTGGAGCGGGATCAACCTATATATAAGAAAGCTAATATCGGATATTAATCTTAAAGTGAAGAAAAGATGGAGAAAAATCCATGCAATGACCTGGTTAATACTGGTTTTTCCGTTCCGGTCAGGGTAAGTCGTGAATCCAATCCGGACGGGACGATAGTAAGTGTTAACGGGGTTGAGGTCGGAGGCACGGAGGTTGTTGTTATTTCCGGACCCTGTGCCATCGAAAGCAGTGAGCAGTTGTTTGAAATAGCCAGGACGGTTAAGAAGGGAGGAGCAAGGATTTTAAGAGGAGGCGCCTTCAAGCCGCGATCGTCACCATACACTTTCCAGGGCCTTGGCGAGGAAGGGCTGAAGATGATGCGTGAAATAAGCAGGGAGACAGGACTGCCTATTGTAACGGAAGTTATGGATACACGCCAGATTGAAATGGTTTCCGGATATGCCGATATGCTTCAGATCGGTTCACGGAATATGCATAACTACCCGCTGTTAAAGGAGGCAGGCATGGTTCGTAAGCCGATATTGCTTAAGCGCGGTATGATGGCAACCATCGAAGAGTTTTTGCTGGCTGCCGAATATATACTTAACCAGGGCAATACACAGGTAATACTCTGTGAAAGGGGCATCCGTACTTTTGAGACCTCTACAAGGAATACCCTCGATCTGAGTGCTGTTCCTATTCTAAAACGGCTGTCCCATCTTCCTGTCATTGTTGATCCCAGTCACGGAACCGGACTCAGATGGATAGTGCCTTCAATGGCTAAAGCAGCAATCGCATCAGGAGCTGACGGCCTTATTATTGAAGTCCATCATAAACCCGAGGAAGCATTATGTGACGGCCAGCAATCCCTTTATCCTGACGACTTTTTAAGCCTGATGACAGATCTTAAGAAAATTGCCGTGGCAATCGGAAGAGATATTTCATTGCCTTAACCTTCCGGCAAATGAAGGTTTTAAAGGATCAGCCGATGAAATTATTTAAAGTTTTATTTCAGACTTGCTTAATTTTCATTTTTACGGCAGTCGCTTTTCAGAATGCCAGGGCTTCCCGGTCTGCTGAAGAGCCGGATCAGGCTGTAAAAATAGGTCTGTTAATACCTGATAATAAATCCATTGCAGCCGTACAGGGCGCAGAGATGGCTATTCGTAAAGCTAATGAAAACGGTGGCTTTGAGGGGCGCCCTTTTCAGATTGCGGTCCGTTCAATGGAGGGTCCGTGGGGAACCGGATCAAAACAGGCAGTTGATCTGATCTTTGAAGAAAAGGTCTGGGCCCTTCTGGGTTCACATGACGGACGAAATGCTCACCTTGTAGAACAGGTTTCCACAAAAGCCATCGTTCCCTTTGTATCCGCATGGGCAGCCGATCCAACCCTGTCACAGGCTTTCGTACCATGGTTCTTCAATTGCGTTCCTAACGACGTTCAGCAGGCTGAAGCATTGTTTGAAGAAATTTATATTAAGAGAAAGATCAATAAGGTCGTAACTGTCTCTGATAATGATTACGACTCAAACCAGGCTCTGAACAACTTACTGAAAAAAGTCAGGCTGGAACAAAAAGCTGATCCTGTTCAGTTCAGGTATGAGAATTACAGCGAAAAGATAAATGATCTTCTTGATCAGATAAATAATTCAGATCCCGGTTGTATCATCCTGTTATGCAAACCCCGGATTTCTTCTCAAATATACAGTCATATCAGGCAAAGAAAAATGAATCAGCCTGTTTTCGGTTCGTTATATCTTATGAATGAGAATGAATTAACAGGCGAAGAATTATTGCAGTACGATAATGCCCTCCTTATTCCTTCAGAAAAATGGTCCGATTCAAAGAATACAGCCTTCATACAGGAATACAGGGAATTATACGGGAAACCTCCGGGGATGGTGGCAGCTTATGCCTTTGATGGTATGAATCTGCTTATCGAAGCCATTAAAAATGCCGGCGGAAGTGATCGGGAGTTAATTCAGAAATCACTTCAAGAGATTCATTACGAAGGAGTTACGGGTACAATAAGTTTTGACGGCATGGGCATCCGGCTGGGTACATATTTATTAAGCCCGGTACAAAACGGAGTTCCCGTTATCCCGGATAAGTAGTATATTTATGTGGCAAGAAATTCAAAATCTGTATGATTGGTTAAGGAAAAAGACTAAAAATGAAACCCAGGATAGTTATTTTATTTGTGCTTGTCTTCATTCCTCTTCTCTCAGGCTGTAAGGGCAGAACCGAAAAGCAAAAGTCAACTGATCTGATTACAGTCAGAACTCTCGGGCTTGCATATCTGGAGGAGTTTAAACTTGAAGAAGCTGAAAAGGAATTTCTCAGGTTTATTGATCTGGCACCGGAGGAAAAACTGGGGTATGCAAACCTGGGATTAACTTATTTAAGAATGGGCAGGTATCCGGAAGCTGAAAAGCAGCTTCTGAAAGCAATTAAAATTGATCCTGTGGATCCTGATATAAGACTTATACTGGCAACAGTATACCAGATGAATGATGAAAGGGACAGGTCCATATCCGAGCTTAAAGAGGCGCTTATATTTGCTCCGGATCATGTCAAAGTGCTGTATCATCTGACCGAATTATATTCTGCAGTTTCAGGTCCGGAAGCTCAAAAACAACGTGAAGACTACCTCCTTAAGCTTGTTGCGGCAGCACCCGGCAATTTAGTTCCGCGGCTGAACCTTACTGATATTTATATCCGGAGCGGAGAGCTTGATAAGGCATTGGAACAAATCGAAATAATCCAAAAGCAATTCCCCGAGTTTCCAAAAGAAGCAATAGACTACTATAATAAAACATTTTCATCACTCAGGAAATCAGATAAGGAAAATGCAATCGTAAATTTTACCATTTTCCATAATTATCTGAAGGTTACCCCTCCCTATCAGGCAGGCATTATGGATCTGAAAGGTCCGGGCGGATCATTGATCGGTTTCCCGCTGATAACTTTTGACCAGCAAATTTCATCTCGGGGCACTGACAATGAATCTCTTCTGGATGTTATAAGATATACCGATGCTACAGGATCTGCAGGACTGAATATCATCCCTCCTTTTGAGGAAGGGGAACACATTGATTACAGATATTTTACACATGTCACGGCTGCTGATTATGATGGCGACGGAGACATAGATCTCTATGCAGGGAGCTTTGATCCGGTCTCTTCAAGCTATAAACATTACCTTTTTAATAATGAGATGGGAAAGTTTGCAGAAGTATCACAGGAAGCCGGTCTCAGGCACTCAGGAAAAGAATCCTCTGCATTATTTGCCGATTATGACAATGACGGTTTCCTTGATCTTTATATTGTGAAGGAAGGCGGGGATATTCTTTACCGGAACAATGGTAACGGAAGTTTTAAAGATGTCACAGACCTCACTGAGATCGGCAGTAAAAAGGGTGGTAATAAAGCTTTGTTTTTCGATCTGGATCATGACGGCGATCTGGATCTGTATGAAATGACCTCGGATATTAACCTGCAGTTCAGGAATAATGCTGACGGGACATTCACGGATCAATCTGAAAAAATGGATATGTCAAAGAGTGGCGTTATCAGCCGTGATGCAGCCTTTGGAGATTTTGATGAAGATGAGGACATTGATCTTGTTGTTGTGAATGAGAATGCCGGTAATATTCTTTATTCAAACCAGCGGCTGGGCGTTTTTAAGGATGTTGCAGAGGATGCCGGATTAAAAAGTGAAGGAGGTGCATCTTCGGTAGCAGCCGGAGATTATAATAATGACGGCTTTCTTGACCTGTTCATTACGTCAGTTAATCCGGGAGGTCATGAATTATTCCGGAATAACGGCAATGGATTTTTTGAACGGGAAAAAAACATGAAGGAGATGTTCCGTTCAATTCAGGAAGTTAAAGCTTATGATGCTGCATTTCTTGATTTTAACAATGATGGATTCCTGGATCTGTTTATTGCCGGGGAATCATCTGCTAAAGGCGGAAGGGGAATATCCCTTTATTATAATGACGGTAAAGGCAACTTTACGGATGTTTCAAATTTATTGCCTGAAGAACTGAAATCCGGCAGACAAATAACCGTCTTTGATTACAATGATGACGGGGATCTTGATATTGTCCTTGCCGGGCTGGACGGCAGAATATCACTTCTGAGAAATGACGGCGGCAATAATAATCATTTTGTAGGTATCAAGCTGATGGGACTGAGAGCCGGCAGCGCCAAAAATAATCATTTTGGCATCGGGGCAAAAGTGGAAATACGGGCAGGTGAGCTTTATCAGACTATGGTAGTTACCGATCCGAGCGTACATTTTGGCATTGGGAAACGTTCCCTGGTCGATGTGATAAGGATCACCTGGACGAATGGTGTACCGCAGAACATTTTTTTCCCGGAAACCGATCAGGCGGCTATTGAAGCACAGATACTGAAAGGTTCATGTCCTTTCCTGTACACATGGAATGGAGAAGAATATGTATTTGCAAAAGATATACTCTGGCGAAGCGGACTTGGTATGCCGCTTGGAATTATGGGCGGCACTACTACCTATGCTTTCGCTGATGCATCAGATGATTATTTGAAAATACCCGGAGAATTATTAAAGCCCAGGAAGGGATCTTACTCAATGCAGGTGACATCTGAACTCTGGGAAACAATTTACCTGGACAAGCTGCAACTGGTTGCGGTTGACCATCCCGATTCAGTTGATATTTTTGTTGCTGAGCAATTTTCTCCGCCGCCATTCCCTGGTTTTGAGCTGTACCAGGTAAAAGAGAAATGGTTCCCCGTCTCTGCTACGGATTCGGAAGGCAGCGATATGCTTCCTTTTATTGCTGAAAAAGATGACAGGTATGTATCCGGTTTCAAACCTGATAAATACCAGGGTATTACAGAAATGAGAGACCTGATTCTTGATCCCGGGGAGATCAGTCAGGCTGGGGATCTTTTCCTTTTTATGAATGGATGGATATTTCCGACAGATGCCAGTATTAATTATGCACTCTCCCAGTCAGATGCTCTTAAAGTTGTTTCTCCTGTGATCCAGGTTGTCAATAAGAAAGGTGAATGGGAGACTGTAATTGACAATCTTGGTTTCCCGATGGGAAAGGATAAGACAGTAATTGCCAACCTGACTGGTAAATTTCTTTCCCGTGATAACCGCATAAGGATAAGAACAAATATGGAGATCTACTGGGATCAGATATTCTTTTCTGAATCTGTGTCTGGTGCTCCTGTTATTAAATCGGTATTAAATCCTGTTTATGCAAATCTGCATTACCGGGGATTTTCCCGCAGCTACAGGAAAGGAGGCCGCTACGGGCCTCATTGGTTCGATTATTCTACTGTTTATAAAGAACCAATGTGGAGAGACTTGCCAGGCAACTATACAAAATATGGCGAGGTATTGCCTTTGCTGACCGAACCTGATAATAAGTATATTATTTCCAATGCCGGAGATGAATTAACGGTTGAATTTGATGCAGGGGGATTACCGGAAATTAAAAAAGGCTGGAAGAGGGATTTTCTGATCAGGAGTGTCGGATGGGTAAAAGACGGGGATTTAAATACTGCACACGGAAACAGTGTCCTGCCGCTTCCTTTCCATGGCATGAAGAGCTACCCTCCTTCCCAAACTGATATCTATCCGGAAAATACTGATCTTCAGAAATATAATCGTGAATATAACACAAGGATCGTAACAAAAGATGGTTATCTGAAGGCAATAAAAAGAAATGAAAGAAAAACTAATTAATGAACCATACAATAGAAAAAAAGCAGCCTTTTCATTCTATTGCTTTATTCTGATATCCATATCAATAATTTCATCCGCTCAGAATCCCCATGTAATCTTCAAAGACATAACAAAGAAGGCCGGAAT
>CAZLCF010000116.1:0-9072 GCA_964557905.1 uncultured Rikenellaceae bacterium
AAAAAACTATAAAACAATCATAATAGATTTTAGTCCTGATATAAGCTTTGAATAATAGTTTCATGGTGAATGTTTTACAATCTTAATAAATGCACTGATCTTATCCATAAGTTAAAATATCGGGATAGGGAAAAGTCTAAATAATACTTAATAACGAGTCCAGAATATATAATCACAAATTAACCCTGATAAAATGAAAACATCCAGACGTAAATTCATTCAGACTATGGGTGCCGGCGCCGCCGGATTAACCATTGGTACAACTGCAGTATCAACGTCATCCTGGGCCTCACCTTCTGATAATAAGAAGGAGGAAGAAGACGGACAGGTGATCTTTATTGGTGATAATATTGCTGTGGCAGAAACTACTTATGGAAAGGTAAGAGGATTCATCCATAAGGATATCTATAATTTTCTTGGGATACCCTATGGGGCAAATACGACAGGAAAAAACAGGTTTATGCCTCCTCAGAAACCCGATCCGTGGAAAGATATATATCCGGCAGTATATTGGCCTAACGCTGCGCCACAGTTAACGGATAATATTTCATACCATTCTGAACAGTTTTCATACCTACTAATCTAAACGCGAGGTTTATATTTGTAATAGATATCCAACATACAAATTTTTGTCGTAAAGTGAAGCAATCAACCATGGATTTTTTTTAACAACCTAAACTAATTAGTCTATGAAAAAAAGATGTAAAATTATTAAAGGTCTGCTATGTGGTATTATGATCTTTATGGGCTTGATGAGTGGACAAACTATCCTGGCCCAGCAGATTAACATCACTGGCAAGGTAACAAATGGCCAGACCAATGAAACCTTGGTTGGCGTTACAATTCAAGAAAAGGGCACCACCAACGGGACCTTGACAGATGCTCTTGGTAACTATTCCATTATGGTACCCAATGCTAATTCAATCCTGGTATTTTCCTTTGTTGGTATGGAGCCTCAGGAAATAGTTGTTGGCGGACAAAAAGTAATTGATGTTACAATGCAAGAAAGCGTAAGTATGCTGGACGAAGTCGTGGTAACTGGTTACGGAACACAAAAAAGGAGTGATTTAACAGGTTCAGTTTCAGTTGTCAGGGTTGATGAGACCAAAGATGTAGCCACTGGAAGTGTATTACAGGCTATCCAGGGAAGGGTACCAGGATTATATATTAGAAGTACCGGTGAGCCAAGCGGGGCGGCATCATCAATTGTTATACGAGGTGTAAATACTCTTGGTAATACAGCGCCTTTGTATATCATTGACGGTGTACCTACAGTTGATCCAAATGTTCTCCAGAATATGAATCAAAATTCCATTGAAACATTTCAAATACTAAAAGATGCATCCGCAACCTCCATTTATGGATCTCGTGCATCCAACGGTGTCGTTATTGTTACTACAAAGTCAGGAAAAGGTAAAATAAATGTTGAGCTTCGTTCAAGCTACTCGCTTCAGAAATATATGCGGAGATATGATGTGGCTAACACCGACCAGTATGGCAGAATACTCTGGCAGGGGTATATAAATGATAATATGAATGATCCCCTGTATAATCCTGGTGTTCGTGGTCATAATCCTAATAATTCATTGTTTAATTATGACTGGCACAGGGATGCGAATGGGGTTGCAATTCTTGACGCTGTGCGTCCGGTTCAATTTTTAAATTCAACGCTTCCTGCGGCTCCGGCTGTTGAATATGGAGGTGGTGATCCGCTTTACCCAACAGCAGACACAGATTGGCAGGATGAGGTGTTTCAAACAGGATTGATATCTCAAAACAGCCTGACTTTATCGGGGAGTACCGACAGAACCAGCACTTTGGTGGATATTGCTTATTTTGATAATAAAGGCACAATAATAACTACCGGTTTTAAGAAGGTAAATGTGAGAGTAAATAATTCCCTGAATTTCTTTGACACTAAATTGAAAATAGGAGAAAACATAATGTTGACGAGGACATCCTCGGTGCCTACTCCTGCTGATGCCGCGAGATCCGTAATAGCTTTGGCAACAGATATTTTACCTTTGATGCCCGTTTATAAAACAGACGGAACATTCGGTGGTCCCTGGGGCGCAGGGTTTTCTGACAGGGCCAATCCGGTTCATATGGGCGAGGTTAATAAATATAACAGAATTCTTAACAATGGAGTATTTGGAAATCTTTTTGTGGAAATCAAACCACTTAAAAATTTGTTATTCAGATCAAACATGGGTCTTGAATATGGATTAGCCAAAAACAACACTTATATGCCAAAGTGGCAGGAAGGATCTCTCGGTAACAGTACTAACTATATTAATCTAAGCCAAAGTGAAAGTTACAACTGGACCTGGTCAAACACTCTGACATATCAGCTCGTCAAAGGCCAGTCCAGAGGAAGTATATTAGTTGGTACCGAAGCAATCAGTAATTATTCAAATACAATTGGAGCCCGCCGGGAACAATTTGCAGTTGATGACCCGGACTTTTGGTTTCTCAATGCCGGCACGGGTACTCAAACTAATAGTGGATCAGCTTCCGCAAGTAAATTATTGTCTTACTTCGGGAACCTTAATTATGTTTTTGCCGATAAGTATATGTTAACCGGTACTGTACGCCTTGATGGATCCTCAAGGTTTGGTGTGAATAACAGGTTTGGAATATTCCCATCTGGTTCTGCAGCTTGGGTAATAAGTAAAGAAAGCTTCATGGAAAACGCCAAATTCATATCAAATCTTAAGCTAAGGGTAGCTTACGGTATAGTTGGAAACCAGGAAATCGGAGACTATTCCAGGTTTCAGATTTGGAGTCCGTCTTATGCAGGAGCCGTTGGATTCTTTGGAGCTGCCGGTGGAACTGCCTATGACATTAACGGGGTAGATACAGGCACTTTACCCTCGGGTTTTCGATCGTCCCAGTCTGCTAACGATGATCTTAAATGGGAATCTACCAGTGAATTAAACCTCGGACTTGATTTTGGTCTGATGAATCAAAAAATCACGGGAGGCTTCGATTATTTTTCACGCGAAACCAAAAATATATTAACTACTCCTCCAATTCTTGGTGTTATGGGCGAAGGTGCAAGCCAGACGGTTAATGGCGCTACCATGGAAAATAAGGGTTGGGAATTTTCTTTAGGTTATTCAGATAAAGCCGGGGATTTCGGTTATAATTTAAATGTCGTTTTATCACATTTTGCTGATAAAATCACTTATTTACCAGCTTCAGTCGTAAGAAATTATGCCGGAAACACGGAGCAAACTATTATCGGACATTCCAGAACATCCGTTTTTGGTTATGTTACTGATGGATTGTTCCAATCACAACCTGAGGTAGATGAATATGCAACTCAGCCAGGCAAGGGGATTGGGAGAATCAGGTACAAAGACCTGAACAGTGATGGCAAAATTGATCAATTGGATCAGACCTGGCTGGGAACTACCAATCCGAAATTGTTATATGGTGTTACAGGAGGTATTTCTTATAAAAACCTTAGTCTGAGCTTTTTTGTTAATGGTGTAACCGGCGTACTTGTAAACGACGTGGCAAAACAGGAGAAATACAGTTTTCTGGGTCTTGTTTCAGGTATGAATAAAGGAGTAACTTTATTGGATGCCTGGACGCCACAGAATACGAGTTCAACAATTCCGATGCTCTCGTTTAACAATAATAATAGTGAAAACCGCTCTTCGGATTATACAATAGTAAACGGATCTTATGTGAAGCTCCAGACACTGCAGTTAACTTATGATATCCCTCAGAAGATTCTTAGTTCTATAAACCTGCAATCCGTCAGGATATACTGTTCAGGTGAGAACCTGCTGTTATTCTTTCAGAAAAAAGGAACAGAGGCCTTTACAGCACCAGATCCGGAGACCCCATCGGGAAATTTTGGCGGCTATCCAAGACCTGTAAAAGTCACATTTGGAGCCGATATCAAATTTTAAATAAATTGATGAACGAAATACTTATACGATTATGAAACAACATATTTTCAAACTTTCGCTATTGATGACATTGCTAATTGTAATGTCATGTAAAGAATCGTTTCTTGACGTTGATCCTCTGGGAACAGTTTCAGAGTCAACGCTCTCAACTCCTGTCAATGCAGACGCTCTGGTTATTGCTGCTTATGCCTATTTATCCGAGAGTTCGTTTGGTGGCAATTATGATGACTTCATATTTGGTGCCATTCACTCTGATGATGCCTATAAAGGTGGAGCCGGACCAGCTGACGTAGGTAACTGGCATCCGCTTGAGTTATATAAAACTATAACTCCCGATAACGGCAATTTAGCTATGTGGGGTATCCTTTATACCAAAATATCCAGGTGCAATAAAGCCCTGGTAGTGCTCAATAAGATTACAGATGCAGCCATGCCTCTACGTCAGGTGCGTATCGGGGAAATGCGTTTTCTAAGGGGCCAATACATGTTTATTCTGAAAAAGCTGTTTAAATATCCGGTTTATTTTGATGAAACAGTGTCACTTGAGGATCTGAAAAAATTATCTAACAGGACTTACACCAATGATGAATTGTGGGACAAAATAGCAGATGATTTTCAGTTTGCATACGATAACCTGCCCACAACTCAACCGCAAAAAGGCCGGGC
This sequence comes from uncultured Rikenellaceae bacterium, assembly GCA_964557905.1. Classification (GTDB taxonomy): domain Bacteria; phylum Bacteroidota; class Bacteroidia; order Bacteroidales; family VadinHA17; genus LD21. The sequence goes on from CAZLCF010000116.1 coordinate 4,590, forward strand.
TAATAAATATGCAGCTGCAGCTTACCTGGCGAAAACCAGATTATATCAGGCATACGAACAGGATGAGAATCATAATGTAACAAGTATAAATGCAACAAAACTCCAGGAGGTAGTGGCAATGTGTGATGTTGTAATCAATTCCGGTGTTTATCAATTGTTTGATAATTTTGGAAAAAACTTCACATACGGTTACGATAATGGCGTGGAGTCTATTTTCGCCATTCAATACTCTATCAATGATGGGGTCGGGGGTGGTAAACTGGATCTGGTACATATGCTTAATTATAACATGGCTCCGGGTTACGGTTGTTGCTGGTTTAATATTCCCAGTCAGAATCTGGTTAATAGCTTTAGAACAGTTAATGGACTTCCCACGGATTCATACGATAATGTCAGTCTGGAGGTCTCTGCAGATTTCCAGACAAATACCATTGATCCCAGGCTCGACCATACTGTTGGGGTACCAGGTCATCCCTATAAGTACAAACTTGATTTTATTTACACTACAGGTTGGGCAAGGACTCCGGCGGTTTATGGTAATTTTTCATCAATGAAAGAAACCCAGTTACCTGGCAGTCCCTCTTTTAAAGCACAGGGTCCATTTTTCGGGTCATCAAAGAATCAGGATTTACTCCGGTATGATGATGTGCTTCTTATGAAGGCTGAAGCCTTAATTGAATTAAACAGGGCAGCTGAAGCACTACCCCTTATTAACCAGATACGGACAAGGGCTGCAAACACAGCCTGGTTGAAATATGCAGACAATTCAACATTTTCAAATTACAATATTGCAACATACCAGGATGGAGTCAACTGTACCTGGACTCAGGCTTTTGCCAGAAATGCACTAAGGTGGGAAAGAAGGCTTGAGTTTGCCATGGAAAGTCCTCGTTTCTTTGACCTCGTTCGTTGGGGTATCGCGGCTGAAACCCTGAATGGATATCTTGCTACCGAGGCTGTTAGGCGCTCATACCTGGGAGCTGGAAATTTTAGAAAAAATCAGGATGAATATCTTCCAATACCAAATACAGAAATTACTTTGTCTGAAAAACTTTACGAGCAGAATACTGGAACCTGGTAAGTTAATCTGAGTATCTGATTATATGAGCATGATGTCTGAGAATTTATTTTCAAAGCATCATGCTCATTTTTATAAGTTTTTGCAAATTAACTGTCAATATTCAGGCCTGTGAAAAGCCAGTGCATGTAGTTTTAAACCATAATAGAACATGCTATTTGTTGAACAATATCCTTTATCTGTTATCTCTTTGGCAACCGATGGCATGCGTTTTCCGGAACAGGTAATTATGGGTACAGTAACACCTCTGCCAGATTCTTAAATGCCTCACTTAACCGGTTTATTCTCATTATAAATGCTTCATAGGATAGCAATAATGGGAACCAGGAACGAAGATGGTCGTTTACGTATTCTTGTATTTGCTTTATCTTTAATCGCTGTTCGACGTTCATTGAGTAGAGATAGATTGTTATTACTGAAACGCTCGCGAGCGCTTCTCAATTTTGAATCATATATATCACAGATATACAAATAGATAGAAACTAATTTAAGTTCTTTTACCTTGGGAATCATAATTACTGACATATTTAAGAGTTATGCCATAATATATTGATTCTCAAGGTTTTAACCAAATATAAAACATTTAATTTATTGACAATCTGTATGTTATATGTTAATAACTTATTCTATTTCAACCCTTAATTTGCATTATTAACAATAATATTAAAATGAATAAGAAATATCTTTATTGGATAACCTTCGTTGCCATTAACGGCGGCTTTCTTTTCGGATTAAACATGGCCGGAATTTCAGGAGCTGTTAATATGATCATAGGCAAATTTACACTAAGCGACAGCGGTCTGGGAACGGTTGCCGCGCTTTTGACCATTGGTTGCTTAATAGGAGCCCTTTTTACCGGAAATTTCACTGAAAAATACGGCAGAAAAAATGTAATGATCACCACTGCAATTTTATACATCATTTCTGCTTTAGGTTGTGCTTTTGCGGGTTCATCAACAATGTTGATTATATTCCGATTACTTTCAGGCCTGGCCGTCGGTGCGACATCAGTGGTAGGACCGATGTATATTTCGGAAATATCACCAGCATATAACAGGGGTAAATTAGTATCGATGAATCAGTTTGCAATCACATTCGGTATTTTGCTGGCCTATATTATCGATTATTTCTTCATCGGATTGGGCGAGAACAGCTGGCGCTATATGTTATCAGTACCAGCCATTTTTGGGACAGCATATCTGATATTTCTTATAACATCACTTCCTGAGAGCCCTCGTTGGTTACTGTCTAAAAACAGAAAGGATGAGGCTGTAAATGTGATGAAGAAAATTGGCGGAGAGCAACTTATCAATGATGAACTTCCGGAAATGGAAAAAATCCTTTTGATCGAAAAAAGCAAAGAAAAAATACGTTTGGGAGAAATCTTCAAAGGCAAGATGGGGAAAATTGTTCTTATTGGGACTTTGATAGCCGCTTTTCAACAAATTACCGGTATAAATGCTGTTATTATGTTCGCTCCAAACATTTTTCAGTCAGCAGGTTCAGCAACAGTAGATTCCCTTATGTTATCAGTAATAGTTGGATTAGTGAATTTCTTAATGACAATAATTGCTCTTTGGCTGGTTGATAAAAAAGGCCGTAAGACTTTATTGCTTTGGGGTGCAGCCGGCATGATTATTTCGTTGGCTTATCTAAGCTTTGAATTTACAAAACCTGTCCAAAACGGTATAGGTGTGTTAATCGCCTTGTTAGTTTATATATCCTTTTTTGCCGCTTCCTTCGCACCGGTTATGTGGGTAATCATTTCTGAAATTTATCCTAACGGGATAAAGGGTGTTGCCATGTCATTCTCAACTGCTGTAAGTTGGTTATGCACTTTCCTGACCGTTTATTTTGCACCAGTTATCCAGGGCGCTTTGGGATTGAATTATTTATTCGGCATATTCGGAGTGTTGAGTATTTTAGCATTTGTTTTCGTTAAAATCTGGATACCGGAAACAAAAGGTAAAACACTGGAAGAGATCGAAATGCAACTTAGCCTAAAAGATTAAATTTTTATGAATAAAAGATTTAAAGTTGCAGGAATCGGGGAAGTACTATGGGACCAATTGCCGCAAGGTGATGTATTGGGAGGAGCTCCTGCAAATGTTGGCTATCATGCCGGTCAGCTTGGAGCCGAGAGCTACATTATAAGCGCTGTTGGGAATGATAAATTGGGCAATGAAATTATTTCCAGGTTATCAACAAAAAAAGTTAATCTGTTAATCAGCAGAGTAGCTTACCCTACAGGCACCGTTAAAGTGACTCTCAATGATAAGGGAGTGCCTGATTTTGTAATAACCAAAGACGTTGCCTGGGATTATATTGAACTCACAAACGATATTATAAGCCTGGCCAAACAACTTGATGCCGTTTGTTTTGGAAGTTTGGCACAAAGAAATACTGTATCGCATAATGCAATTGTGAAATTTCTGAATCTTGTACCTGAAAACGCTCTTAAAATATTTGATATTAATTTACGACAGCAATTCTATGACAAAGAGTTGATCAATGAATCTTTAATGGTCTCCAACAGCTTGAAGATTAATGATGATGAACTTTTTATTATTTCGAAATTATTCGGGTGGGAAGGTGATGAAGAATATATATGCCGGAAATTGATAGATAACTACGGTCTAAAACTACTTGCCTACACCTGCGGAACAAAGGGCAGCTATTTATATAGCAAAGATGAAAAGTCTTTTCTTAAAACTCCGGTAGTCAAAGTTAAGGACACTATAGGAGCGGGAGATTCTTTTACAGCAGCTTTGATGGTTTCGTTACTTAATGGCGATACATTAAGCAAGTGTCACGCCTTAGCTGTCGATATCTCTGCATTTGTATGCGAAAATGATGGCGCTATGCCAGAATACACAAAAGAGTTACGTAATAGAATCAATAGTTTCTTATTAACCTCTGCAAACACTTAAAGTTTACACAATGAGAAACAACATGATGCGGTGTATTCTTTTGTCAGCAATGATGCTTCTAATGTCATCTGCTACACATTCTCAATCCAATAAAGTTCCCCCATTTAAAATAACTCAAGCCGATGGCAAAGTTTTTCTCGCTGGAAATTTGCCTTTTGGGAAACCGGTAGTGCTGATATATTTTTCACCGGAATGCGAAGATTGTCACCAACTTACAAAAGTATTATTAAGCCGGATCAGTGAATTAAAAAAGGCATCAATTGCAATGATTACATATATGCCAATGGAGAAGGTTTTAAAATTCGTTTCTGAATTTAATTTAAATAATTATTCAAACCTGTTTATAGGAACTGAAGGGGATTCTTTTTTTGTTGGAAATTACTATAAAGTCGGACAACTTCCATTTATGGCATTGTACAATAAAAATGGAGATTTAATAAAAATTTATAATAAAGAGATAAGTATTGAGGATTTG
>CAZLCF010000117.1:0-9062 GCA_964557905.1 uncultured Rikenellaceae bacterium
TTACAACCAATCCGTTAACCGTTCCTACATTAACATCAGCTGCGATTGTGGCTTTAGCCTCGCAAACAGCGAGCAGTGGAGGTACAATAACTGATAATGGCGGAACAGCTGTGACAGCAAGCGGAGTCTGCTGGAACACTTCTTCAAATCCGACAACAGCCAATTCTAAAACTACTGATGGCACTGCATCAGGTACGTTCAGAAGCGATCTTACCGGTTTAACGCCCAATACTGCATATTATCTTAGGGCTTACGCAACAAACAGTGTTGAAACAGCTTATGGCAATGAAGTGACATTCACTACAACTATCCAGGTGACTGATTATGACGGCAATACATACAATACTGTTAAAGTCGGTACTCAGCTATGGACAAAGGAACATTTGAGAGTAGTGCATTACCGCACAGGCGATGTAATACCTGAAATAGAAGACGACTTTGCATGGGGTAGTGCAATAAGTGGGGCTCATTGTAATCCTAATAATATTCATGCAATTGGCGATTCGGAGGGAAAGTTATATAACTTCTATGCTACTGTTGATAACCGCAATCTTTGTCCGGCAGGCTGGCATGTCCCGACAGTAAGCGAATGGATAACTTTTGAAGACTACCTTATAGGAAATGGCTATAATTATGACGGTACTATTTCCGGAAATAAAATAGCAAAATCGTTAGGATCAAAAACAAGCTGGGATTTCTCAGATGCTGAAGGTGCTGTCGGCAACACTGATTACGCTTCCTACAGAAATAAAAGTGGCTTTTCTGCTATCCCGACCGGATTAAGATATGCCAGCGGATTTAATGCTTATGGGTGGGGAGCAGTCTGGTGGACTTCTACCGAAACCAATGCATCTCAGGCAACCGCTGTCAGCATTTGGAACATGGCTAATAGCGAGGGAAGAGGTGCCACTGATGCCAAATGCAATGGTTTTTCAATCCGCTGTATCCAGGGAGAAGGCAAGGTATTGGCGGCAGTTACAACAACAGCAGTTACTGACATTACATCGACTACTGCGACTGGTGGAGGAGATGTGACCAGTGATGGCGGGGCATCAGTTACAGCACGCGGGATTTGCCTGAGCACCAGCCATAACCCTACCGTTAATGATATCTGTTATGTGGACGGAGGTGGAGGTTCAGGCAGCTTCAGCGGAGGGATAACAGGTTTATCACCTGTCACTACTTATTATATAAGAGCTTATGCTACAAACAGTGTTGGTACGGTTTATGGTAACGAAGAGAGCTTTACAACTTCAGCTTTTGCCTGCGGCAGTACAGTTTCTGTTAATCACACAGCAGGGAATGTATCCCCCGTGACCAAAACTGTAACCTATGGAACAGTATCAACAAATTTATCCGGTGCAACCAAATGCTGGATAACCCAAAACCTGGGTGCCGATAACCAGGCAAGTTCAGCAACCGATGCTACTGAAGCTGCAGCAGGATGCTACTGGCAGTTCAACCGGAAGCAGGGTTATAAACACAATGGGACAACACGTACACCAAATACGACATGGATTACTTCTATTGATGAGAATAGCGACTGGACTGCAGCAAACGATCCCTGCACTATTCTTTTAAGTTCAGGCTGGCGAATTCCTACAAATACTGAGTGGACAAATGCAGATAATAATGGTGCGTGGGCAAGTTATAACGACACATATGCATCTGTTCTAAAGCTACATGCTGCAGGAAGTCTGTATGGGAATGATGGATCGTTACTCAGTCGCGGTACAGGTGAAGCCATATGGAGTAGTACACAGGATGGCAATATCAGCGGATGGTACCTTAATGCAGATGGTGCTCTTAGCTATATATCTAATGGTGGTGGGATGATGAAAGTCTGGGGCTTTCCAATCCGGTGCCTCAAAGACTAAAATATTTAATTATTTGCTTTATTGTATGTCTGGAAACATCTGGAATTAGTCCGCGGGAAGGTTTTTTGTTCAGGAGGCCTTTTAGTGAGTTGATTCCTCAAATATTGAAGAAATAATTAATTTATTGAAAATAAATGAAATATATCGAAAAAAAACCGTACCTTGCGCCGAATTAATAAAATCAAATTATGACAAAAGGAACAGTAAAATTCTTTAATGCATCAAAAGGATTTGGATTCATTAAAGAGGAAAATTCACCAAAAGAGTATTTTGTACACTCTTCAGGATTAAAGGACAATATCACGGAAAATGATGAAGTGACCTTCGATCTGGAACAGGGTAAAAAAGGATTAAATGCAGTAAATGTTAAACTTGCTTAGTTTATCTATATTAAACATTTAAAATTTTTGGTCCCGCCAATAGCGGGACTTTTTTTTGAAATCCGGTTTTTTCAGATATAAAAACATATGATCCAAGTATTAATATTAATGAAATGAAGAGTAATATATACGATAAAAAGCAGGCAGTAATTAAATCTCCGGATCTTAATAAACTGCAGGAAGTCGTAATTGATCACAGAACAAGAATATATATAGCCCGGGATGCTGATCCCGAGGAGGCAAGAAACCGATATTTCTCACGGAAAGGACAAGCGAAATCCTGAGATTTTTCTAAAGGGTAATCGTATTTCCCTTCTTTGTTTTCCCCAACGGACAAACCGAAACACATAATCCGCAGATCCTGGCATCGACATTGAGTCTCTGCCTTGCCAGGTCGTTACATTTTTGCCTGCATTTAAAAGCATCGAAAAATTCATTACGGTGGATATTGATATTCCACAATTTGCCATTTGCCGCATTTGCCGGACATTTCACAACACATACATTGCATTTCCCGCATTCGCTTTCCTCAACCGGAATTGAATAGACTCCCGGGTTTTGATTGAGCAGCATACTCACCAGTCTTAACCGCGGACCAAATGCTTTTGATATGAAGAGGTCAGTTTTTCCTATCCATCCGAGGCCAGCTCTTGTTGCAACCATCTTGTGCGAAATATCGACAGTCAATGTTCTCAGGTAGTCGTCGTTATAACCTTCAGTGCCGGGTGAAACTGTAGGTGCAATTGCTATTGACTCCACTCCTGCCCTTTTTAAATCAGCCTGTATCTTGCTGGTCAGAGCTGCCAGTTCATCATTTATCTGATGGTAATGATTATAATATTCAATGGTCGGACCATCTTTAATATCATCTATTATACTGTCATTCAATCTTTTACCAATTGAGATGCCGTAGTAGAACCCATCAAACTTTTTATCGATCAGTCCCCGCAGATCAGAAAATCCGAAAATAAAATCCCCGGCGGGAACAAGATTCTTCTTTATGATGTCATATATCATCAGAGATAACGGATTTGGCTAATAAAAGTAAGAAATTATTGAAGGGATGAAAAAAAATGTCTTACGATATTTTTAAGGAATAATATTAGTGCGAAGCAAGAATGTTTGTATTTATAAATTGTTGTAATTTAGTAATTGTGGAATGAAGTTAAATTGTATCGCTATGAAACCAGGGACATTTACACAGCTTTATGAACAGTTAGTATTTGCCGTTAAGTACAGAGAGTGTTTGTTTAACCCCAATCAAAGGAAAGTAGTCTTTTCCTATATAAGCGGAATTGTGGCAAATCTTGGACATAAATCTTTAATTGTCAACGGATATTATGATCATGTACATATCTTTTATGGTCGCAATCAATCAGTTTCGACCTCGGATACTGTATCAGCCATTAAGAAATCTTCCTCCTTTTTCATTAATGAGCAGCGATGGTTTCCAGGGAAATTTCAATGGCAGGATGGCTATGGGGCATTTTCTTACAGTAAAAACCAGATTGATGATGTATATAAATATATATCCAATCAGGAAGATCATCATAAATCACAGAGATTCAGGGATGAATACATAGAAATGTTGCAAAAAGTCAGGATTGAATTTGAAGAAAGGTATCTTTTTGAATTTTTTAATGATATTGATAAGACAATATAATTTACTCGATCTTTTATTCGATCCTCTACGAGGATCTAAACCGGTGAAGATCATTGAACTACAATAATTCAATCCTCTACGAGGATCTAAACCGGTGGAGATCATTGAACTACAATAATTCAATCCTCTGCAAGGATCTAAACCTAATGGTGATCAATCTGCTACAATAATTCGCTCCTCTGCAAGGATCTAAACCGGTGGAGATCATTGAACTACAATAATTCAATCCTCTACGAGGATTTAAACCGGTGGAGATCATTGAACTACAATAATTCATCCTCTATAAGGATTTTTCCAAGAGAAGGTAATTCCTCTGCGGGTAACAGATGATCGCAGATCATCAAATTAGTGTAGAAGAAATGTGATCCAGAATACGGATTAGATGATCGTAGATCATCGAATTATTATCGGAAGGAAATGACTCCCAAAATGTAGTCAGATGATCCCATATCCTCGAATTAATATCGGAAGGAAATGGAATCCAAAATGTAGTCAGATGATCGTAGATCATCGAATTATTATCGGAAGGAAATGGAATCCAAAATGTAGTCAGATGATCGTAGATCATCGGATTATTATCGGAAGGAAATGGAATCCAAAATGTAGTCAGATGATCGCAGATCCTCGAATTAATATCGGAAGGAAATGGAATCCAAAATGTAGTCAGATGATCGCAGATCCTCGAATTAATATCGGAAGGAAATGGAATCCAAAATGTAGTCAGATGATCGTAGATCATCGAATTATTGTAGAAAAATGATTTAAAAAGTGATTGTGATGGTCGTAGACCATCGAATAATGGAATAATCTAAATCAGTCAGTTATTCAGTTCCCGTGAATTATTGAAAAATACATTCAGAGTTAACAGATTGCCAGATAACTATTTCATCAGTAAGTTGATCTGGATTGATATAATCTTCACCATATCCAATAATGCCTATTCTTTCCCCGCTACAATCAAGAACTATATAAACCATATCGAGAACAGGATTGCAGTTACCGGGAATAAAGACGGTTGCTCCCTCGTAACTGGCCATCTTATAATAATAGTATTTTGAATCTTCCGGATTCATCTGTTCTATATATTCTATCTGGCCTTTTAACCAGGCCAGCTCTTTAGTTGGATCATCAACACCGCATGTATTGTCATAATTATCCTTTTCACACGAAAAAACCAGCATCATGCAGATACTGATCAGTAAAAGCGGGGCATTTAAAAGCTTCTTCATGAATTTCATTTTGATATTGGTACTTGTTCCGGAGCAAAATTTATCCAGCAGGGCTCATATCTTACTTCAGTCTCACCTGTAACAAGGTCAATCTTGCAGGACATGCATTCATTATTTACCCTGTTAATCTCTGCTCCGGTTCCAAGAAACGGATGGCCCAGACATTCATTAAAACTTGGTTCTTCATAATTAATCTGTCCATCAGGCAGGTCATTAATTCCGGTGACATCTTCAAGTACAGCTATTGCATCTTTGCGGGAAGAATATTTCAGGTGTTCTATCATTGCAATCTCATGCATGCCTGAGCTGAATCCAAATGTATCAAGCAGGCTGTTTATCTGACTTTTTGATAAATAGGCGTTTCTTGGCAAAGGTATGGACGGTATTAAACCGGTCGTTGAAGGATCGAGCCAGATAATGAACTGATCGCTTTCATTTGCCACAGCCCAGTCGATCTTTATTTCATATTCAACCCTGAACGATTGTCCGTCATCCCAGGAGTCTATTTCCGAAAATGTCGGGGTAACATGTTTATCGAAATATTCCTCAGTAAGCTGATTTCTGGAAATGAACAGCTCCTTCCATATATTGAAATACTTTGTGCAGTTTTCACTTTCACAGAGATCAATTTTTTCGCAGGAAGGCAGAAACACAAAAAGGAAACAGATGAAAACTGTTTTTTTCACGGTCTTTGTTGGGTTTAGTAACTTTTTGCACAAAAAATGTACCAATCGGAAACAAGTCTTAAAGTCTGAAAGTCAAAAGTCTGAAAGTCTAATGGTCAACGAGAATTTACTGGAATATTTTGCCAAAGTTTAGCTGGATCCCGAGTGAGATAAGGAATGGCTGATAATTAAATTCCACATCCTTGTTAAGAGGAGCTGAAGCTCCAACCTGGGCTACGGCTTTGAAATGGTCCCATCCCAGCTTCAGCGTCGCTGCAGGTTCAAGAAGGAAACCGGCATTGTTTATTGACTCCTGCACCATATTTACTCCTACTAACCGGGTTGAAATACCGAAGTCAATGACTTTTGATGTAATACCCAGAGTCGGCTGAATAAAGAACCTGGTAAGGTTTACATCTGACCGCGAGACCCACAGGTCATTATCATATTCGGCCTGCAGCTTCCCGAATCCTGCCCCGCCAAAGATTTCAAACTTAAATCTTGTGGCAAAATTAGTATAGTATCCAGTGCCAAACTCAATAATTTAAGAAAAACCTTTTTATCCTCCGGATTGATGTGCAGGTAGGACACATCTGAAGCCAATCCAATGCATTCGTGCGGATGAAGGTGAAAGTCCTTTTCGATAACTTGAACGGACATGCCAGCCAGGGTCATACCAGGATCCGCCTTTTCCAATCTTAAAAGTGCCGGATTCAGGGCCTTCAGGATTTTTTTGCGGAGATGATGCATAATAATTTTGTGACCACCAGTCCTGAACCCATTCATGTACATTTCCCGCCATATCCAGAGCTCCGCACCAACTTGCTCCCTGTGAATAGCTGCCAGTAGTCGACCATTCTGGATTTCCATCATTAAATTTCAGGTCCTTCCCTAAATTGTCGAAGGTGAAAGATGAATCCCTGTAGTTGACATATCTTCCATTAAATTCATCTCCCCATGGATAAACAAGTGCTTCAGGTCCTCTCGCTGCATACTCCCATTCTGCTTCTGTTGGCAGTCTGCCGCCAATCCATTTGCAATATGCAGCCGCGCCATACCATGATACTTCTATAACAGGATAGTCTTCATATCCTTTTATTGGAGTGAATTTCCCGTTCACTTCCTCTATATAACCATATTTCATTTTCCTGGACCCTGCTCCGGGCTCATACCAGAAAACTCCATTTTCCTCCCGGTTCCCGTTTTTATTAAGAAATTTGCAGAATTTGGTATTTGTTACTTCTGTTTTATCGATCCAGAAACCGTCCAGTGTGACCAGGTGTGCAGGTTGTTCCTGACTATACTGTTGTCGTTGACAATTCTCCTCGCCATACATGCTTCTGCAATCCTCCATTGCCGTATTTAATTGTTCATCAGTACTTCCCATAAGGAAGGTACCGGAAGGCACATATACCATTTGCATTCCATCTATACCTCTGAGCTTCATATCGCCGGGATTATACCGGGAATCGATACATTGATTGAGGAAGAGGTTAACTGATACCAGAATTAAAAAGAAAGAACATTTCATGGCATTGAATATTATGTAAAACATTTTCCTGAGGATGCAGTAAATGGTAAGATTCCATAATATTCTGTTCTGTTTTTATCATCATAGTAGTTGAGACTACTTAACTGATGTATCTTTTTTTAAAGTTTTGTTAAACAAATGTTATTTAATTCACAGTAAAAGTTATTCCAATCTGGTGCAGTTTTAGTATTTATATAGATCTCCATCGAGATACTTTAATCCTGAATCACAGATAATTGTAACGATTTTCCTCCCGGGACCTATAATTCTTGCTCTTTGAATTGCTGCCCACACATTTGCCCCGGATGTAGTTCCTCCAAAAATTCCTTCCTGTTTTGCAAGTTTTCTGGCTGTCTCATAAGCATCTTCATCTGATACGGAAATTATTTCATCTGCCAGGTCCATCCTGCAGATAGAGGGTACGAATCCGGCTCCTATACCTTCCAGTTTGTGAGTTCCCGATGTATCACCGCCTGAAAGGGAACGTACATTCAGCGGTTCAACAGGAATGCATCGAATACCAGGTATTTCTGCTTTGAACACTTCCGCATTTCCGGAAAAGCACCCGCCGGTCCCCACTCCTGCTATAAATTCATCAATATTATTTCCAAGAACATCCAGTATCTCTTTTGCCATTTGATGATATGCATTCCGGTTATCGATATTGTTAAACTGGTCAGTCCAAAATGTATTTGGCTGCTTGCTTAGTTCTCTTGCTCTCTCAACAAGGGAGTCTATAAGCTTTGCAGTTATCAGGCCATTTTTGCTTGGGACAATATCAAGCTCAGCTCCGAATGCCCGCATTGTCAGGAGCTTTTCTTCCGCAAAGGCATCTGAGGATACGAAATGCGCATGGTAGCCTTTATAAGCACATACCATTGCCAGGGAGCTTCCCGTGCTTCCCCCTGTGTATTCAACTACCGTTCCATCGGGTTTGAGCTCCCCTCTCCTTTCAGCTCCCTCGATCATTGAGAGAGCCATCCGGTCTTTCATGCTTCCGGTCGGATTTGCGCCTTCCCACTTTACATATATTTCAGCACAGTCAGGTTCAGGAAGCCATTCAAGTTTTATAAGCGGAGTATTTCCTATTGCTTTCATTTGGAGTGGTGTAAATCTATGTAAAAGATTGTGATTGTTTACTTTAATGTCTGCGTTGGTAATAGTAATCTTATTTTTTGAATATGTCAAAGTATTCTCTGAAGATGTATTTTCTATTACGTTTAAATCCAGTGAGTTCTTCTAATATTCCCTCTTTTTGGAAATCAACAATCAACCTGTTGGCTGTTGAAGGGGCAATACCCAATAAATCACATATAGAATTTGAATCAATAATTGGGTTTTGGTAAAGTGCTTTAATAAGAATGAGTCCTCTTTTCGCTTTACTTCTCATTTTTGATATTTTCTCTATCTCAATCTTTTCCCGGAGGGTTATAATTCTATTGAAAACACTAATTGAACTTGAAGCTGTCTCGATAACCCCTGTCAGAAAAAATTTTATCCACTGTGATAAATTGTTTTTAGTTCTGGCAATCATCAGATTGTCGAAATAATGAGTCCTGTTTTTTTCAAAGAAATCAGATAGATATAATGAAGGTTTATTTAGAATCCCATTACTCACAAGATAGAGCGTTATAAGCAGTCGTCCAATTCTTCCGTTGCCATCCAGAAATGGATGAATAGTCTCAAATTGATAATGTGCAATTGCTATTTTAACAAG